>JAKSVD010000042.1 GCA_024408305.1 Bacilli bacterium
CATATTCTGAGCGAGTCATTTCAATCTTTTCTTCTGCCATAATGATTTCTCCTTATTCTCTCAACGCTAGATTATATTGTTCTTCGCGTCTCTTCACAAGTGAAGACTATTTAATATCTCCAATTTTTGGATCTGATTCATAAGCCTCGAGGACTTCTTCAGCCTCTTCGAGTTCTTCTTCGGAGCACTCTTCAAGTGTCTCTCCGTCCTTGCTAGCCATGACGATGATTGAGTCTTCATCCTCGTCTTTGTAGATGAAGTAATAATCTTTTTCTCTTTCGTCGTTGTGGTAATAGAAGAGAATCTTCCAAGTTTCGACTGTGCCATCATCTAATGTGATAGCGATTGAATTATCTTGAATGTCTAACATGGTATCTCCTTAGATTTTTGCTTTGATAGCATTTGCTAAACCTTCGATTCCATCGATGGATTTTAGTGAACCTGATGCCATTTCTGGACGTCCGCCACCGCCACCGCCGAGGGTTGAAGCAAGACTCTTAACGATATCTCCAGCCTTTGCAACGTTAGTGCCGTTACCCTTAGTGAAGACGATAACTGGATAAGCTCCATTATTTCCGCCAACAAGGATGAAGATGTAGTCGCTTCTGTTTGCTTTAAGTGAGTCGCCGATGTTTGTGAGCTCATCTCTATTTGCGCCGTCTTTGACAACAAGAGCAAAATCAACACCGTTAACCTTCTCGACATTATCTGCAAGCTTCTTTGCCTCTGCTGATGCAACTTTTGCCTTGAGTTCAGAATTTTCCGCCTTCAAGCTTGCGATTTCTTCATTGTTAAGATCAACGTGCTTAAGGACATCAACATCAGATGCGCCAAGTTTAGCTTCAACGTTATTAAGGAGAGCGATCTTGTCCTTTAAATAACGATATGCTTTTGTTCCGGTTAATCCAGTAATACGTCTTACGCCGCTAGCAACGGATTCATCGCTGACTACGACAAATAATCCGATTTCTGATGTGTTTCTAACATGTGTACCACCGCAGAATTCTCTTGAGAATTCACCGAACTCAACAACTCTGACAACGTCGCCGTACTTATCGGCAAATGTCATTTCTGCGCCAAGTTTCTTAGCCTCTTCAATAGGAAGTTCTTCTGTGATTTCTTCGATTGCTTCCTCGATTTTTGCGTTGACTATAGCCTCGATCTTCTCGATTTCTTCCTTAGTTGTTTTCTTCTTTGTCTGATAGTCGAATCTCAAGTATTCATCATCAACATAAGAACCAGCCTGTGTTGCATGCCCTTCCAAGACTTCATTTAATGCAGCATGGAGGATATGTGTTGCTGAGTGATTCTTTTCGATCTTTGCTCTTCTTTCTTCGTCGAGCTTTTCAACTGCAACCTGACCAACTGAAATTGAGCCAGAGATTGCTTTAACATGGTGTAAGTGCTGTCCATGAGGAGCTTTAGTTACGTTGGTGACTTCAAAGCATCCTGTTTCTGTGCCGATGCGTCCCTTATCCGCAACCTGTCCACCCATTTCTGCATAGAAGATTGTTTCGGAAAGAACGATGTCGCCTTCATCTTCGATGGTCTCAACTGCAACACCTTCTTTGAAGCATCCAACAACCTTAGCGTTCACTCCCATTTCAGGGATGCAGTATAAGAATTTGGATTCTTCTTTGAATGCCATTAAGTCTTTTGACTGTTTGTTGAAGGAAACGATTTCTCCACGAGCAGATCTAGCTCTTTCTCTCTGCTTCTCCATTTCGACTTCAAATCCTTCCAAGTCGACAGACACGCCTGATTCTCCTGCAATGTCTCTTGTGAGGTCTGCTGGGAATCCGTATGTATCATAGAGTTTAAAGACTTCTTCACCGCTTAACTGTGATTTGCCTTCGATCATTGTTCTCAAAATCTCTTCGCCTGCTGTTAAAGTTGTAAGGAACTTCTCTTCTTCGAGTTTGATATCTTCCTTAACTTCAAGTGCCTTATCAGCGATATATGGATAGAATGACTTATAGTTTTCAACGACGACATCAACGAGCTCATACATGAATGATCTCTTGATTCCGATCTTCTGACCATATCTCATAGCACGTCTGATGATACGTCTTAAGACGTAACCACGGCCTTCATTTGAGAATGTAGCGCCATCAGAAAGAGCAAATGTCAAACATCTTGCGTGGTCTGCGATGACCCTAAATGGCATGAGGTTTGGTGCTTCATATTTCATGCCAGAGATTTCCTCAACTCTCTTGATGATTGGCATAAATAAGTCAGTTTCAAAGTTTGTTGGAGTTTCCTGCATGATACATGCGATTCTCTCTAAGCCTGAACCTGTGTCGATGTTCTTTGATGGAAGTTCTTTATAATCTTCTCTCTTAACGCCGGAAACTGAATTGAACTGTGAGAAAACGATGTTCCAGATTTCGACATATCTATCGTTCTCCATATCTTCTCTTAAGAGTCTTTCGCCTAATCCGTTTGGATCATATGCTTCGCCTCTATCAAAGAAGATTTCGGTATCAGGGCCGCATGGACCTTCTCCGATTTCCCAGAAGTTTCCTTCAAGTGGAACCATGTGGCTTTCAAGCATTCCGCACTTAACCCACAATTCTAATGAAGCTTTATCAGCTGGATTATACGTAATATAAAGTTTTTCCTTAGGGAATCCGAACCACTTTTCATCTGTTAAAAGTTCGACTGCCCATGGGATAACTTCGTTTCTGAAATAGTCACCAATTGAGAAGTTACCTAACATTTCAAAGAATGTATGGTGTCTTGCTGTATGGCCGACATTTTCGATATCGTTTGTTCTAATTGATTTCTGGACGTTAGTGATACGTCTATTTGGTGGAATCTCAGTTCCATCAAAATATTTTTTTAAGCCTGTAACGCCAGCGTTAACCCACAATAAGGATTTATCTCCCTGCGGAACAAGGCTTACGCCTGGAAGCCACTGATGGCCCTTGCTTTCAAAGAAGCGAATCCAGGTTTCTCTGATTTCTCTACCAGTTAATGGTTTCATTGGTACTCTCCTCCCAAAAAATAAAAACACCTCACACGAAGGAACGCTTATGCGCGGTACCATCCTTCTTCACTTTAGGTGCTCTTTCTTCTCCCCTTAACGCGAGGCGCGGTGGCATTACCCACTGTCATTGCTAGAAGCGGCGTGTCTCTCAGGCTTTTCCATCATGAGGCCCTCTCTCTAGAGAGACTTATCTTCTTGACGGGAGATAGTTTATCACAACTTTTTCTAGATAAAAGAAAAATGCTCCTTTTTAAGGAAGCATTCTCTATAATTCCACCCAATTTGATAAAGTTTTCGGGTTTGGACGTGTGTTTGTATACTTGGCCCCTAAGAAGTCTTTGCCCCACCCACCGTAGTAATTGTAGAATTCGTTAAAATGTGCATAATGGTCAGTTGTGTAGAAGATAACAGGTTCTGAACCATAGCCATTTTCATGTAAACCATCTTTGACCACAACAAGTCTTCCCGTACCTCTACTTGGAATGGAGGAGCCTGTGTTATAGGAATTATCGCTGGTCACATCAATATCGAGTTCATAATACGTTCCGTTTACCATGTTGTTCCATTGGCCAAAGGCGTTTGTGTAATTGTTGGATCCGGAATATGAACCATATGTGTAAGTAGAAATACAACGGCCCTGTTTGCCATAGGCAACAGCATCCGACTTACTTGACTTGTAATTCTCAGGCCATGTATTGAAAGCCATATAATACATAGCGACATCTTCAAAGTACGTGTAAGGCTGATCCCTATGTAATGTCTTATAAGTCTTCGCATAATACTTCGATGAAGTTTTATCGAAAACGATGGCTTTGCAATCAAAGGTGTCTTCAAACGATCTAGCGCCTTCAAAACGGATACGGAAGTCCTTAAAGAAATTATCGGGCACATAAGAAGGATTTTCGCCTTCGTATTCCTCCGGCCACTCGTAGTTGAAATCAAATTTATATTCAGAACTTGATGATGATTTTATAGTCGGAATTGATGAAAAACTACTTGAAATCGCGGATGAAATTGAAGAAATAGATGTTTCTGACGATAAACTAACTTCAAGGGAAGACGATGAATCAACGTTTGAATCTACCGTTTCTAAAACATCACTCTGATTCAATTCAGAACTGGATAAATAATCAGAGGAACTATAGCTAGCTGGTCCGTTAAATTTAGGTGGATCAAACTTAGCGCATGCAAAAATTGCAACAACACAAATTAAAGAAAATGCAACAAAAGACTTTTTCATAGGATTAAATATCTGTTCTCTTTCCTTTGTAATATGTTTGATCGATTATGCCTCCACCAAGCATTCTGCCATCTTCGTGATAGAAAACAGCAAACTGTCCAGGCGTAACGGCTTTGTATGGAGAATCGTAATTAAGAATTATGTTCTCTCCATCAAACGATAAAGGACAGCCCTGATCCTGCTGACGATATCTGAATTTAACTCCGACGTGAATTGGCTCATTTGGTTTGTCGCCAATCCAGTTAACATTAGTGATTAAACATGAATCAGAATTAAGGTGTTCATCCTCATTGCCATTTGAAACGTAAAGAATATTATTTGGCACGTCTTTCTTGGTTACAAACCATGGATTACCTTCTTCTCCTTTGACGCCTCCAATGCCTAATCCTTTTCTCTGTCCAAGCGTGTAGTAAAGCACTCCGACATGTCTTCCGAGTTTCTTTCCGCTTTGGACATCAACAATATCACCATCTTGTGCAGGGAAATAATTCATGAGGAACTGACGGAAGTTACGTTCGCCGATAAAGCAAACGCCTGTTGAACCGTGTTTATCGGAGACTTCATCAAGTCCTAATTCTCTAGCGATTTCCCTCGCTTCAACCTTCGTAATGTCTTCCATAGGGAATAGACAAGAGGCAATCTGTTCTTCATTGATCTGACACAAGAAATAAGTCTGATCTTTCTTTAAATCTTCTGGCTTTGATAGATAAGTATGGCCATCTTTTTCGATTCTTTTTGCATAATGACCCATTGCAATGCAATCAAATCCATTGTCTTTCGCAAACTTCAAGAATGAATCAAATTTAATTTCTTTATTACATAAAACATCTGGATTTGGTGTTCTTCCGCGCTTATATTCATCTAAGAAATATGTGAAAACGTAATCCCAGTATTCCTTAACGAAATCAACTCTCAATAAAGGAATGCCTAACTTCTTTGCAACTGCAACTGCATCTTGATAGTCTGCTTCTTGCGGACATTGATCGTTATGGATTGTTGGATTTCCAAGGATATCGCCATTAGCAAAAGCATCCCAGTTACGCATGAAAGCTCCGGTTACATCATAACCAGCTTTCTTTAATTTGTAGGCGGCAATTGAAGAATCGACTCCACCGCTAAAACCTAAGAGTACTTTCATTTCTTGCCTCCGAATAATTCATTAGAATCCAAAACCAAAGTGAATGGTCCATCATTCAACAATTCAACCTTCATGTCAGCGCCAAAAACTCCAGTCTCTAAGTTAGGAAATTTTTCGCGTAACATATTATTGAATAAAGCGAATAAAGGTTTTGATTGATCAGGTCTCATCGCATTGGTAAATGAAGGTCTATTTCCTTCTTTACAATTTGCATATAAAGTAAATTGAGAAACGCTTAAAACATTGCCTCCAACATCAAAAATCGATTTGTTGGTTTTGCCATTTTCATCTGGGAAAATGCGAAGCTTGGCAATCTTCTCAGTCATCTTTTTGCAAGTTTCTTCATTATCGCCGTCGGTAAATCCGGTGAACAAAAGATATCCATTTTCGATGGATGCTACTTTTTCTCCGTCGATTGTAACGGATGCGTGTTTAACTAATTGGAGTAATGTTTTCATTATTTCTGTACTATTTCGTGGACTATAGGTGAAACCTTAACAATTTCAGTTGATAACTCAAAGGAGTTTTCAATGTCACATATAATACCACCAATTTCCTTTTTATTTGTATGTGCATATGCGATTAAGTCGCCTTTTCTGACAAAATCGCCAACTTTTTTATTCAAAACGATGCCGCTAGACATATCGATAATGTCTTCCATCGTAGCTCTTCCGGCTCCTAGACGCATTGCAGATAATCCAATTGATAAGGAGTCTATTCTTCTTATATACCCTTCATCTTTTGAATAAACTGGGATGATATTTGAGGCAACAGGGAATTTCGATGGATCGTCAATGTAGGTTGGATCACCACCCTGAGCTTCAACTAAAGCTCTAAGTTTTGCTAATCCACTTCTATCTTCAATCGCTCTATCAATTTTTGACATACCGTCTTCAATATCAGAAGCGATGCCCGCTTGGACAAGCATGATTCCGCCGGCATTTCTGACGAGTTCGACAAAGTCTTTTGGACCATATCCGTTTAATGTGTCGATTGCCTCTTTAACTTCCAAAGCATTGCCTACTGCAAGTCCCAAAGGCTGGTCCATATCGGTAAGGATTGCTCTAGTGTCTCTACCTAACGAATCACCAATTTCGACCATGGTTTCCGCTAGTTCTTTGGCTTTTTCCTGTGTTTTCATGAATGCGCCGCTGCCGAATTTTACATCCAATAAAATAGTGTCTGATCCAGATGCAAGTTTCTTAGACATAATGGATGCGGCAATCAAAGGAATGGACTCAACTGTGCCCGTCACATCCCTCAAAGCATAGAGTTTTTTGTCGGCAGGTACGATATCCTGAGTCTGGCCGATAATAGCAATTCCGATGTCGTTGACTTGATTGATGAATTCATCCTCAGTTCTTGCAATTCGTATGCCTGGGATCGATTCCATCTTATCAAGAGTTCCGCCAGTATGGCCAAGTCCCCTTCCGCTCATTTTAGCGAGCTTTGCTCCACACGCTGCAACAAGAGGCCCAAGAGCAAGGGATGTCTTATCACCGACTCCACCAGTTGAATGTTTGTCAACTTTAACGCCTTTAATGCAAGATAAATCAATGGTTTCTCCAGAATGTTCCATCGCATCCGTGAGAATAGCGATTTCGTTTTTATCCATCCCTCTAAAGAGAATAGCCATTGCCATAGCGGATGATTGGTAATCAGGGATGCTTCCTTCGGTATATCCCTTAATCCAGAAGCGAATTTCTTCCTCTAAAAGAGTTCCTCCATCGCGTTTCTTTTCAATGATGTCAACCATTCTCATAGAAAACCCCTTTCTCGACCTTGTCAGATTTCTACTAAATCTATTATAATAGAATTATGGATTTCCGTGCATCATTAGATTATTTACCTAACGACGAAGCCGACAAGTTGATCGCGGCAATGGAAAATGAAGCAGTCTCGCACTGCTTGCTTTTAAATACAAAGAAGCTCAGCGATGCTGAATTCGTTAAGAGATATCCTAACGTCAGAAAGCATCCTTTTGTTGAGCATGCATACTATTACAACAAAGAAGAATATGATTTTGGAAAGAACATCTTCTACGATAACGGTGTTTTTTCAATTCAAGACGCATCCGCAATGATGGTTCCATTCTTCTTACAGCCTGAAGAAGACGATGTAATCCTTGATTACTGTGCGGCACCTGGTGGCAAATCCATCGGATGTTCACTTGCCATGAACGACAAGGGATGCATCATTTCAAACGACATTTCTTATCCACGCGCTAAAGCGATGTCGCAGAACGTTGAACGTATGGGCAGAGGAAACATTATTGTTGCTTCTAACGACTTTGTCTTCTCATATGTCCACTTCCAGAACACATTCGACAAAATTATTGTCGATGCTCCATGCAGCGGATCAGCAATGATGAGAAAGAATGATCTTGCTAAAGCTGATTGGTCACCTGAAAAAGTTAAGAGAAATTCGAGAAAACAGTTAGATATCCTCGAGAATGCATATGCAATGCTTAAAGAAGGCGGAACATTGATTTATTCAACATGTTCATTCTCGATCGAGGAAGACGAAGGAACACTTCTCTCATTCCAGGTTAGGCACCCTGAGCTTGAATTCGTTATGCCACACGTCGATTCGCCTATGTTCTACCATGGTGAAAAGATTCCTGAATCAATTTATCTTTTCCCACATAGATTTGAGGGTGAAGGTCAGTTCATCTGTATGCTTAGAAAGCCAGGAGAACTAAGAAAGACAAAGAGAACCACTCAGGTTAATGATAGATATAAACTCTTCATCAATGACTTTGGACTAGAAGGTAGATCAAACGAAATGATGAGAAGTAAATTCTATTCTCTATATCAGCATTTCGATGTTACACACCTCAATATCTTAAGATATGGAGTAAAGCTATTTGAAATGAGGGACATCTATATCCCTGACCATCACCTAGCCCACTTCTTAACTCCAAACTATTCGATACCACTAAGCCTTGAAGATGCTAGGGCATACATTAGAGGCGAGACATTCCCACTCGAAAGACCAGATGGCTTCTATATCATCGCTTACGATTCACACAACCTCGGCTTCGTTAAAGTCACTCAAGGTATCGCTAAGAACCACTATCCAAAAGGACTTAGAAGAGATTGGGATCCAAACAAATAACGACCTTCAGATCAACCTGAAGGTTTTTATTTATATAAATAGATATAAGAAAACGCCCCTTTCGGAGCGGATTTCCTATAATTTGTTTATTACGTTCACGATTCCGGTAAAGGCTTGGACGTCAGACCTAGATTCAACGATGTAGCCAAATGGCTTATCAACGACAAACTTTTCATAGACATCCGTATAACCTTCACGAGGGCCAACCGCTCCCGCGCCAACAACAGCACTAACAGCTGCGCCTTCAATTCCTTTTCTGTCCACTTTTAATTTTGTGACGTGCTTAATCTCGCTGATTTCAATGTCAACAGAGCAGAAAGGAGAGAAATCCGGATTATCAAATAAAGATGTTACGCCAAGAGATTTCACAGCAGGAATAATATCTTTATCGAAATTAGCCTCAAACGAAGGGAATGCACAACTGGTGTGGTAAATTATCTTATTTTCTTCATCCACGCCGTAATATGAAGCATTTAAGGCCTTATTGATATTAATAGCACTCATAACATCGGAGGCTTTATAACCATCGTTTGGCAAAATGAAGTAAATGTTTGTTCCTCCGTTTGCGTTAGCGTAGAAGCTTGTGAATTCTTCATCCCTAAACATCTTGGATATTCTATAGCCCTGATACATTAATTTGGTATCAATATGGCTTCCATCACCTGATGTAAATACATGGTTTTCCTCGTCTAAGGCGATATCACTACCGTCGTACTTCCAAAGATCCTTGAGATAGAAACAATTTAGAAGAACAAAACGAGTGAGAGAATTTATATCAAGATGCATGTCCAACAATCCATTAGTTTCTTTCTTTATAAAAGAATTAATATCCCTATCTGCTTTAGATGGGTTCTTTTGGAAATCCTCTTTGAAGGAATATGCATAAAAGTCATTTGATAAAACATTTAGTGCCTCATCCTTAAAATCAACGGAGGAATCAATCCAAACGGAATTGGAGATATGGCTCTTGTAGACTTGTTTTCCTTCTCCAAGATATGTTTCAGCGTGTCTTTCGAGTTCAAGAGAGGAATAGAGCTTTTTATAGTTGCCTAAAAGAGTTGTCTTATCAGTTTTCAAAGCGGAAAGAATTTCATTTGAAGTATCTCCTCCTGTGCAAACACTGGTAAGAGCCAAGGAGCTATAGGCAGAAATTGGGCTGAATGCCACATTCTCTTTTTCGCTGAAAGAAAAATTCTTTAGGCACGATTCGGTGAAATTTGAAGAGAAAGCCTCGACACTAGAAAGATAATCCTTATATGTTTCGTTGTTAGTTTCAGGGTAAATTAAATTCTGAGGAATGACCTCGGCAGGTTCTCTTAAAATCGCATTAGTCGGTGTTCCTGAACAAGAACAAAGCGCAAACATAATTGTTGAAATTAGTATAATTCTCTTAGTTCTCATTTCCGATCTCCTCCAATAAAGGTCCTTTTCTTAAGGGAATTCTATGATACTTTTTCGCGATGTATTCATCATCGATTTTGAGCATTTCATATATGTTTTTCTGGATATTTTCGCGAATTTTCTCAATAAATACTGTCGTATCCATCGCCTTATAATCTTCCGGCAAATATGTTTCTAGAAACCTATATTGAATTGGATGTCTTCTGAAATTGTAGTTCTTAGAAAGAACGCGGTAATTTCCTAATGCGGCAAAAGTAAGTATTGGAACTCCAGCGAGTGTGCCAGCCTTAAGAGAGCCAGGATGCATTTCGTTTAATGGACCACGGATTTCTTTTCTTCTTGTCCCCTCTGGGAAGATAAGTATGTTCTGAACTCCGTCTTTTAATCTCTGAGACGCTTCACGAATAACTTTAAGTGATTGTCTTAGATCCGCTCTATCCATAAACAAACAGTCGATAGCCATCGCAGCCTTGCCCACAACAAACATTTTCTTTGTTTCGACCTTCGCAACAAAAGCGATTGGTTCCTCTGATAGAGCGATTATTGAAAGGGCATCGTTAAAAGAGGCGTGGTTACCTACTAGAAGGACTTTCTTTCCACCTTTGGTAAGTTCCTTATACTTTTCAAGCCCTTCCACTCTCCATTCAGGTCTAAATGCTTTCATAATATGAATGATCAAATTTCTGACGCATTTATATCGTTTTTCGAGAGGATATCTCTCAGGATGCTTTGCGTATCGATTTAGTTTGAAGAGTAAAGTGCAGATGATTCTAGGACCAACAATTAGTCCTGCTCTAAGATATTTCCACATTGCTATTCTCCTCTCTTTCCAAAAACGAGGCAGGCATATGGAGGTATGTTGATATTCTCCGCTCTGATATGTGCTTTTTCTGCCGCTCCACCTGTACCAAGAACAAGGTAATATGGAGAATCGAAATGATACGTCAATTGATCAGGGGTAACATTGAAGAAAATAACTAGTTCTTCGTATTTAATTTCTGTAACAGGTTCTTTGATTCTCATCACGATACAATGATCAAATTCATCGAAAGATATCTTGGATGATAGTTCCTGGCTAGATAGAGTTTCATATAGAGGGTTAGCTTGTTTCCAATTAGCTAAAGAACTTAAGAACTCTGCCATGGATTCACGTTCCTCAAGTATGTCATACGGGAATCTATTGTAATCATCGCCAAGGTTATACGTATTATCTTTACCGTATTTTGTAAGACCAATTTCCTGACCCGCATGGAAGAATGGTATTCCAGGAGCAAGCATGACAATCGCATTTATTAAATTTTGGATTCTTAGCCTATTGTCTTCATTTGCAATATTGCCAACTTCCTTGTTTACGAAATCGAATAATGTAGCGTTATCATGACATTCAACATAGTTGATTGATTTAGAAGCATCATTCCATTTCTCTTTCATATTCGAGTAATTCACGCTGCATCCAAGAAGTGCATACTTAAATCCGCAATTATGATAATAATCGCTTGTGGAGTAGC
>JAKSVD010000043.1 GCA_024408305.1 Bacilli bacterium
ACAGTCCTCTCCGCAGTCGCAGTCGTTTCAACTGGCTTTGCATCATGGGTTATCACTGCTGGTGATAGTGAAACAGTAGAAGGGACAATCAAAGTTGATACAGTCACCGACAACGCTCATGACATCAAAGAGTTTACTTGGGACTCAACAAATGGTGATGTTTACTTTGGCGCACCAAAAACGATGTCCAACTCATCAGCTTGGTTGACAAACGATACAGATAAAGCTGAGGTCCTAACCGTCACTGCAACATTTGTTGTTACGAACGCAACTACGAATGATGTATTCACAGGTATTGTTTTGGCTGAAAAGGGTTCCGGAACAAAATATTCAACTGCCTTTACCGCCGGCTATGCCGCCGCTCTTCAAACACTTCTGAAACAGCTGCTCCATGCATCTATACTTCTTTTGCTGACAACACCGTTACTATCGGAATCAAATTTAACTGGGGATCACATTTTGGCAACAAGAATCCATATGAATTCTACAACGGTCATAATCCTCTTGATGAAATCGATACTGGTGTTACTTATGCCGCAGACGCACAAGCATCATTAAAGGCAATGGAGGCTTTGAACACCACAGCATACACCCTTACACTAACAACTCACTAAGGTAGAATAAAATGGCAAAATTAACTAGAAAATCATACAAGAGAAAGAAAATTACTTTTGCAGCAGTACTTCTTGCTGGAATTGCTTTAGTTTCAACGGGCTTCGCTGCATGGGTTTTATCAAACAACGTTTCTAAAGATGGAACTGGAAACATCAAAGTTGGTAAGGTTAGCGACTCAAGCATCACTATGACAGTTGAGAAGAGTGCTAATGACTTCAAATTCGACCCAGCTGAAAACGACAACACAGGCCGTGTTCGTTGGGATGGAACAAATTTCGAGAACTTATCAGTAGATTTCACAATCACATGTGAAGCTGCTACACCAGTTCTTGCTGATGTTAAGGTGAATATGGCTAAAGTTGCGGCTATCGACTCAGCTATTGCAAATAACTACATTGTTGCTCCAGCTTGCTATGGCGCTGATGTTGTCATTCCTGTTGCAGATATGTCAAAGGTCGAAGACGAAGGCAAAACAACATGGACAAAGACTTACACAGTCGCTTTCACCTGGGGCTCAGCATTTGACAATAAGAACCCTAGCATCTACTACGATACTGAGTATCCAGATGATTCAGCAAAAGGTAAAGGCGTCGCTATGGAAACCGTCAAGAATACATTAGATGCATTCTACGAAGGTTTAGGCTCGGAAGCTGGTACCAATTACACAATCACATTCACAGCTGAACTTAACTAATAGGTAAGACAATATGGACGCTACAGAAATATTTGCTTTAGTAGCGACCTGTATTGGCGTATTTAGTTTTGCGCTAGTTATATCAATTCTTTATCGCAACTACATTAAATCATCCATCTCAGAAGTTGAGAGCGGCAAAAGAGACATCGAGTTAATTGACACGATGATCTACGAAGCCGGACCAAAAGTTCAAAAGAGGAGGCGAGTTACTGGATTAGCAAAAACAATAGCATATTATGTGTTTTTGGTTGTTGCTATTCCGATCCTAGGTTTTGCAGTCTACAGCCGTATAACCAATGGTGTTACCATGATGGGCAATTCTGCCATTATGGTTGTTGCATCAGGTTCTATGAGCAACAAGAACGAGGCCAACGATTATTTGTATGTTTTCGATTTAAATGATCAGTTCCAAACTTTCGATTTGATCACTTTAAATAAAGTCGATTCAGCAAATAAACTCCATCAATACGATGTAATTGCGTACAAAAACGACGAAAACAAGAACATCATCCACAGAATCATCTCCATCGATAATGTGGATGGTGTTATTCGCTATACAACGCGCGGGGACGCGAATAACGCAACGGATACATACAGGCCTACGTTCGAAGATGTTATTGGCAAGTACACGGGTAAGAGGATCCCTTCAATTGGGTTGCTCATCTCGTTCTTCCAGTCATATGCTGGAATCATTACAGTCGCTAGTGTCATCTTCTGCTTAACCGCAATTGATAGATTCAATAGAAGACTCGAAGAGGCAAAAAACACTAGAGAAGAAACTCTCTCACAAGTGTTTGATCTCTCGAGCATGGATGGAGAAACGTACAAAGAAATGGCATCAGCCCTGCAGCAGAGAATTTACTACCAAGGCTATTGCTACAAATTCGACGAGAAAGGTTTCGTGGACAAGTACACGATGACCGAGGCTGAACTCAAAGAATTCGATTCAACATCAGCCACAACTGTTACTGAAGACGGTTCCTCAATCAAGAAGAAAGTCATTAGCTTCTTCAAAAAAATTAAAGAACCGGAAGAAAAATAACTAGGAGGAAAAAGATATGAAAAACAAAAACTTTAGACCATATCTTACCCGCAAAAACTTCATTGTCATCGCAACTGTTGCAATGTGGGCTGTCCTGTTTGTCTTTACAGGATTGTGCTTAACAGCTCAAAAGGGCGGAATCATCGCTTTAGCAAATCCAATTCTTGGTATTGCAAAGGCTTTGGGTTTCCAACCTCTCGAGATTGTGAGTAGTGCATATGTATCCGCGATTCTTGCATTTGTCTTGATTGGCGTATATGCAATCGTATTAGCATTCTTGGTAATTTATATTGCAAGATTCGCTGTGATTAACAAGATCGACAAGAAAAATTACAAATTGATCTTATCCTACGTTGGAGCCGTTGCTGTTTGTCTTCTCCTCTCCTATGGATTATCAATAATAATCATGGCAATCGGGGGCAGCACAGCATCTGTTGGCCCTCTCTCTTGTGCGCTTGTATGGGGAATTATGATTTCCTGCGCCCTTGCAGTTGTCATTGGAGTTGCGGTTGGCGCAGTTACGATGTTTGTCATCAACATCAAAAACTTCGACAAGCCATACAAACTTCTTCCAAATGATGAGGGTGAAGCGCTTGGTGAAGAAGCTGAGGAAGAAGAAAAATCAGACGACGTCTCATCTTCGTTTGATGTCACAGCAGAAGTTGGAGAAACTAATGCCGCTTCAGGCGGACAAGTTGTTGCTGGCGGTGTTGCTGGTGATGTTACAGGCGAAAATACGGACAAGGCCAGAAACCTTGATGAAAGAGAAAAAGTCTTCCCTGGATTATGTGGCATCGATGCTAAGTACAACGGATTTGAAATCGAATCTGTTGAGACAGATGACATCACGCTCGAAGACCTCGCTCAGAAGTTCCGTAATTGGCTTGCTAAAGAAGAACATCTCTATTTCGATTTGGATACAATTCGCATCTTCCTCGCTGGTATGGGAACATCACACTTCATGATCCTTGAAGGTTTATCTGGTACAGGTAAATCATCGCTCCCTAGATACTTTGCTAAGTTCGTTAATGCGGAAGTTACATTCATTCCTGTTCAAGCTACATGGAGAGACAAGGCCTCGGTTCTTGGATACTTCAATGACTTTGCCCGTATCTACAACGAAACAGATTTCCTCCTCAAACTTTATGAGGCTGGATATAACCCAGATAGAATCCAGATGTTCGTCCTCGATGAAATGAACATCTCACGTGTTGAATATTATTTCGCAGACTTCCTCTCAACTCTTGAATACCCTGAAGAATTCTGGAAAGTCAGAATCATGCACCTTCCATTTGACTTCCTCCCTCCAACCAAGTTAACTGACGGAATCATCTCAATCCCTAACAATTCTTGGTTTGTAGGAACGGCAAACAAGGATGACTCAACATTCTCAATCGCGGATAAGGTTTATGACCGTTCCGTTACAATCTTCTTTGAGGACAAGAATGAGCCATTCGAAGTTAAAGAAGAAACATCTACCATCAACTTATCAAACACAAAACTAAAGGAGTTATTTAAGGAGGCTCAGTCCAACGTTGCAAATAGACTTACTAAGTCAGACCTTGATAACTTCACGACCATCACGTCCTTCATCTACGAAGAATTCGATGTCACCTATGGTAACCGTATCTTAAATCAGATCGAAACATTGGTTCCAACGTTCATTGCGTGTGGTGGTACAAAGAACGACGCTCTTGACTTCATGCTTTCACGCAAAGTCATTGTCAAACTTGAAGGCCGCTTTGAGGAATTCGTAAAACCAGCCCTCAAGAAATTACTTGATTTACTCAAGAAAACATATGGTGCAGGTACCTTCAAGAGAAGTGAACACCTCATCAACCGCTTAATCAAAAAACTCTAATTGAACAAAAATGAAAAACTACGAGGAAAGCTACCTCAAGATTGCAGCTCAGCAGATTAGAACATTTGCCAAGGACAACTGCAAACTTGAAGACTTCTACCAAAAACTTAGCACTATTGAAGTGACCTCATTGCAGGATCTCTCCTTTAGACGTGACCTTGAGTTCTTTAAGAGCGTTAGCTCAATCCTCACAGTTATTTCATCTATTGCCGCAAAGCCTTACACGCTGAACAAAGAAGAGGACATTATCGCTAGAAGCGGAACTACAAACGGTCTTACAACTGAAGCATTTAGAAGAACGCTTCAGGATTCGGCCCTTTGGAAGAGATACGGGGATGAAATGATCCCTGAAGAAGTTCATCATCATCAGTACTATGACGAGATTAAAACATACGAAAACATCTTCATCGTAATGCTGATCGATATGATATCGCTCGAATTAGATAAGTACCGTGAATTCTACATCTCAGTCCTTAAAGCTCTAGATTGTGGTTCTTCTGAATTAAGCGTTGAGGAAGATATCCAGGAAACTGCAATGACCGAACTTGAAAGAACGGTCAGGAAGGTTTCTAAGATTAAAGCGACATCGTTTTACAAAACGGTTTCGAAAGCGACTTCTAGACCGAAAATCATCACTCCTACGAATATCCTTCTTAGGAACCAAATGTACAACGCTGCTTATAAGTTCTACAAATCCATGGTTACGTATGACGATGAAATTTCGATTGAGACTGATCTTGGAATCTATTACTTCTTCGTTATCGTAAAAGAGATGAAAAGAAGGGGCATGTGGCTTAGAGTGGGGACAGAAGAATTCATCTACAAAGACAAAAACATCTCCATCCCACTTGAGTTAACGTTCTCCAATAAGGAATTCTCCGTCAAAATAGTCCGTTTGAGCGATTCTAACATGTATTGTATGGAAATACTCGATAACGAAGACGAGACGGCTACAAAGCACATTATCGCAATCGAAAAGGACGATACATTCAAAACCTATATTAAGCCTGACGAAAGCTGGGATGTTGAAAGCGTTGATTACATATCCGTTTGGCATCTAGGAACTTATGAAGATGGCTTGGTAAAGGTAATCGATTCTGGGCTAATGTCCGAACGTCAGATGGTTGAGACTATCATCGATAGGCATCACAAAACATTATTTGGATCTGAGGATTTGTATTCAGCTTACTGCCCAGTATGTAGAAGTACTGGTTTGGATTACGAAAATAACAAATACATATGTCCGACATGTCATTCCAAGTACAAGATTCTTGCTACAGGGAATGAAAAACAACCACACAAAATTGTGTTTACAGATTTTAGAAGGAGGAGATAAATGGCAAACGTTGAAAACGCAAATAAACAAACACTTGCAGAAGAAGTCGACTTTGACGAAAACACTCCTGCCATCTTAATCAAGGACTTACAGAAGTCATATGGTAAAAAGGAAGTTCTCAAGGGCTTATCTATCGAGGTCAAGCAAGGTGAGCTTTTCGGGTTCATCGGACGCAATGGCGCAGGCAAATCAACAACCATCGATTGTATGATAGGCCTCAAGAAATTCAACGGAGGATCAATTGAACTTCTCAGCTATGACATCGTTCAGGAACCTTTATTAGCAAAGTCTCATTTCGGATATGTTCCATCCGAGCCTACTTGTTATGAATCCATGACAGGTTATGAGTACCTTGAATTCGTCGCATCCATATACCAGATTTCTGAAGGTGCATTCAAAAAGAACTACCAATACCTATGCGATAGATTACAACTCTCATTAGAAGATTTAGAAGTTCCAACCGCCAATTACTCACATGGTATGAAACAGAAACTTTGCTTAATCGCATCACTTCTCAATAACCCTGATATTTGGGTTCTCGACGAACCTACAGTAGGACTTGACGTCGTCGCTGTTGAAGAACTTAAAAAGATGATGAAGGAGTATGCGTCACACGGAAAGACAGTATTCGTTACATCGCACAACATTGAACTCGTTTCAAAGCTTTGCGACAGAGTTGCAATCATAAATAACGGAGTAGTGGCTCAACTTCTAGATCTCAAGAAAGATCCAAATAAGAGGCTTCAGTTACCTCGCCTGTTCTTAGATATTTATGAAGGGAGACAGTACAGATAAATGCTCAACCTTATAGCAAAGGATTTTAAACTCATGTTCTCGAAAAACGGAAATCGTCTTTCGAAGGTTTTGTCATGGGTTTTTACCGCGATTGTATCGGTTTTATTCATTGCTATTGAGACTTATATCTTCTACACGATCATTGGAAAGATCTCAGTATATGACGGAGCGTCTTCATCTTTCTTCATCGTATTTTTATTCATCATTTCTTTGATAATGATTGGGGTTGCGACTGTTGCTGCAAAGAAAGTTTTCTTCAGCGAGGAGGATGTTCAGCAGCTTGCTTCTTTTCCTATTTCTGGCGCAAAAAAGATTATCTCCAAGTTGTTCTTCTTGGCTATTACAATGTATTTCGCAAACCTCGTCTTCACTCTTCCTCTATTTTTTGCGTACGGTCTTACTATGGGTAAGATGATGTTGTTCTTCTACACATCTCTTTATTACCCGGTTCTTATCTTGGTCTTTGAACTTGGCGTTGCCCTGATTCTTGTGTATCCATACAAGCTTTTAATGGATTATTTAAAAAAACATTTTATTATCCAATTGGTTGTTGTTTTGGTAGTCAGTTTTGGCGCAACAATAATTTATAGTCAATTGCTCAATGTGTTTATTGAACTCGTATCTACAAACACGTTGACCAATTTGTTTACTACCAGTTCAATCGCTTCCGTTAACAAGGCCGCGAACTTCCTCGTGCCAGTTAACTTCTTAATCGACGCAATAGTTAATTACCAGTTATCGATGGTATTCCCGTATCTTGGAATATCTCTTGGCTTATTAACAATCGGTTTGGCTTTGACAATTTATTTTTACCAATACTTTACAAACTTTGTCGTTAACGATGAGGTTCAGGTAAAAGAACACAGCTATAAAGTCGTGTCGGTGGAGAGAGCCCTCGTTAAAAAAGAACTTATTTTATTATTTAGAAATTCAAACTACTTATTCTCGTTCACGGGCCTTTTGTTCATTGAACCATTGCTTTCGTACTTAGTTGTAAAGGCGATCAATACGATTTTCTCTTCAGGCACTATAGCTTATTACGCCGCTGTTGTTCCAAACCTTCTTCCAATTACTGACATCCTCTTAATGCTTCTTTTCGTATCAATTATTTCGCAGGGTGCAAACAATTACATTAGTAGCGAAAAGAAAAATATCAGATTCATCAAATCGATTCCTGTTGATTTGTTCACTCAAATTAAAATTAAGGTAATTATTCCTGCATCCATGTCGCTTACGTTCGCCTTCATTTCGTGGGTCGTTCTTAAGGCCACTTCGACAGTTTCGTGGGTAACATTCTTATTTGGAACCGTAATGTCACTTGCCTTGGTTGCAATCATTAACCTTGTTTCTTTGTTTGAAGAATTGAACATTAAGAGGGGCAAACCAAGGAATTCTCTTATGAGTTCAGTTTATTCGTACGTTTTCCCGTTCACTTACTTCTTGCTTGGAATAGTCATGGCATATTTCCAAGTTAATATCGTCTTAATTTATTTAGTTGGCTTTGTTGTAATTGCGTTAGGCGCCGTGCCTTATTTGTTTAATTTTAAAAAGAGAGTTTCTGACCTCTTCTTGGAGTTGGAGGTAATCAACTAATGGGAAAGAGGAATGTGATTATTTTGTTATTGATGCCATTTGTTATCGCTTTGGCTTGCCTGACTTCTATCAGCATTACTTTCAATTTAATCGATACAGACATAATTGGTATTGCCTGGAACTACGCCGCGAGCGAAGCATTCAAGATTTCTACAACACCATACAAGCTCGAGGCGTATGGACAAAATCAAAAGAACTATCCTGTTATGAACGCCAATCTTCAGTGGAGTGTTGCCAACAAAGACCCGGAAGATACGGTAGAACACGCTAGAATTGTTGATTCAAATAAGCTGTATGCTGATTCTGTTGGCGAAGTTGTCCTTACCTGTTCCAACGCCAAGGGAACTGTCTTCAAGAATCTTGATGCGGTAATTTATGAGAACGCAGCAATTCTAATCAATCCTTCAATTGCGCCTTCTGGAACCAATATCGACAAGACGATCTATTTTGGCGAGTATGATTTGGATTCAAACGGTAATAAAGTTAAGGCTCAATTTGATATCGATATCGCGACCATGCCTGCTTCAGAGAAGGGAAACATCAAACTTGAAACAATCTCTGATAATTTAACAATTGATAGCAAGAACAAAACTGTAAGCATTTTAGGCGCTAGAAGCGACGACGAATTATCTACTATAAAATTTGCGTTCACATCTGGCTTGGTTTGTGACAACAATCCTTCTCTATCGTTCAAAGTCGTAAAAGATGGCGTAAATGTTTATGACTATAACCAGCTTCTTAAATGCACAAACGACTCGGAAAATGGCGAAATAGTGGTTCTCAGAAAGTCATTTGAATCAAAGGACAATTTATCGGGTGCTTCCAATGTGACTTTGTTCGGAAACGAAAAGAACGGTAAATTCAATTTTGATAGTGAAGTTTATCGTTTCAAAACAAGTGAGAGTGATGAATACATACAGCAATGGAATGCGTTTGCCTCGAAAAATAGAGACTACTCGACAATTTCGAATAATGTCATCGCCGGTTTAAGAGTCCAAAAGGATTTCTACGGCAACGGTTACACATTGAATTTGCACAATCTGACTTACCCATATGAGACAACGACAGTGGATGGAAATATTATTCCGACACTCACGAAAGACAACTTATTTAGGCGTCCATTGCCTTTCTTCGTGTTAGGAGATCCAAACGGTCTTCCATTGGTCACTGCCTATGGTCAAGATAATATTGGTATGTATCTCGATGGAGATAACATCACCGTCAATGACGTAAACATTAAGAATTGTGATTTCGGAAATAATCTCGCTAACCTTGATACAGTTGGTACAGTTCTTGAAACCAATGGTAAGAATATCACTGTAAGCAACAGCAGATTGTCGAATGGCAAAACTGTAATGAGGGCTTACGATTCTGACGTCTTGCTTAATAACTCGTTGCTGTCATATTCCAGAAACTTCTTACTCTCATGTGGCTCATATGAATTTGTGCCAGTGAACAAGAACGCCAACAATTCCTTTGTTACTGATTCTGGGTCAACAGTTACTAAGTCACTTGAAGAATATCTTGCAAAAGGCAGCGATGGAGATTCGTTGCTATCCAGCTTCGTATCAGGTTCAAAGAATGAATACACTAAAGACGCTGTTCTAAGCATTCAAAAAGCATTGAATAGTGGAAGTGATTACATTAGTGATTTATACAAAGGACACATTGAGGTTAAAGATTCTTTCTTCTACATGTCTAACATTGCATCAATCGCTTTGGAAAGCATGTTCAATGGCCCATACTTATTCAACTCATCCCCGTCATTGATTGGTTCTTTATTTGGAACAATGTCATTTGAAGGCAAGTCCATTGTTCCATTAGAAGCTACTGGAATTGGCGGTGTATCTTATCCGGTAGAATTGAATATTTCCGGAAAGACTAGGTTCTACGACTACAAGAAGTCAGAAGGATTTGATCTTGGCGGATTAATTAATGAGAATATCTCGACAATTGCAAATGAGGTGTTCGGCAGAGATGTTGAAATTAATATGGATGATATCTTCCCTATCAAACCGCTCATTATGAAACAAGCTTCTTCACGAGGATGCGTTTATAACTCGCAGATTAATGTGCCGATAGCATTCTATGGAGGAGGCCCTAACTTCTCTAAAGTGTCATTCGCTGAAGGCTCGGAATCTGAAACTCATTTATCTTCACCGATTGTCACGGATATGTTAAGCGAGCTTCTCGGTCTAGGCCAAACCGATACGGGCGCAATGACCGGTATGAGAGATATGATGAAGAGATCTGTTCTTGTTTGCACAGGATATGAGAACTTCAAGTTCATCTTAGCAAAGAATGATGGTTACTTATTCGATAAGGCACCTAACATTCAAGATTTAATTAATAACTCATTCAATGGAGGTAACTAATATGAAAAAAGGAACATTTAGAAAGGCTATTGCTTCAGCGTTATTGATGATTGCCCCGGTTACGGTTGCATCATGTAGTTTCTTTAATACGGATGAATCCGCGTATGGTATAGCCAACGTTGAAGTCGTTGTTAATGAAGATGGCGACACGATCGTCACAATCACATATACAAATGACAACGCAGACCCTACTGTCTTCACAATTCCAAAAGGAAACACGGGCAACGGAATTAAAAACATCACTTCTGAGCCAGGAGAAGAAGAGGGAACAACAGTTGTCACGATAACATTTACAGACTCCTCTAAAGCGCCTGTTTCGTTCGTTATTAAGGACGGAGAAAAAGGTGAACAAGGTGGCGGTATTGCTACTATGGAATATGAGCACGATGATGAGAACGGAAGGACGATCATCAGAGTTTATATGACCGACGAGGAAGAACCAATTGAGGTTTATTTGCCGGATGGCGAAAAAGGTGATCAGGGACGTTCGGTTAACTACATCGCAAAGACAGTCAGCGATGACGGAACGCAGTATATCATCACGTTCTATGATGAAGCTGG
>JAKSVD010000044.1 GCA_024408305.1 Bacilli bacterium
CGTTGGACTCGCACTCGTCTCAGCAGTAAAGGGTTACCATCTTATCCTTACCATCTGATCCTGGGAACATGAATGACTTTGTTGTTGCTTTGTGGAAGCCATGCTTCTTCTGGAGTTCAACAAATGCCTCACCAAGAGTCTTGCCCTGTAAGTGATGATAGAGAGCCATTTCACAGTAGAGTGTGATTGCCTGGATTCCGTCTTTATCTCTGACGAATGGTCCGACTAAGCAACCATATGATTCTTCATAGCCAAAGACGAATTCTGGTCCACTGCCAACTTTCTCATAGTGGTCGATCTGGTGGCCGATGTATTTGAAGCCTGTAAGGAATGATTCGACGTTGACGCCATAGGAAGTAGCGATCTTTCTTCCGAGGTCAGATGTGACGACTGTATCGTAGAGAGCGCCATTTGCTGGGAGTTCTCCTCTTGCAGCCTTATTTGACATGATGTAGTCGATTAAGAGAGCTGCTGATTCGTTACCGGTTAATCTAACCCATTCGGTTCCGTTATTGTATGCAAGACCGCATCTATCGCCATCTGGGTCTGTCATAACGATGAGATTTGCTTTGATTTCCTCAGCAAGCTTGATTGGCTCGATGAATGCTTCTGCTGTTTCTGGGTTTGGGGAAAGAGTTGCTCCGAAGTTTGGATCGTGTTCGCACTGTGCAGCAACTGGAGTGACGTCATAGCCAAGTTCATTGAAGACACGCATAGCGTTCTCATAAGATGTACCATGCTGTGGGGTATAGACAATCTTGAAGCCATCCTTCTTGAGGTCAGGGTTGATCTGAAGTGTTTCAACTAAAGCTACATACTTGTCATCTAAGGATGAATCGATGATGTGTGATTCACCTCTTTCTGGGACTGGGTTTGATTCAACTGTTAATTCATCTGGGAGAGAATTAAGGATTTCAATCATTCTTGAAATCTTCTCAGGGACTAACTGGCATCCTGTTTCGTCATAGACCTTGTAGCCGTTATATTCCTTTGAGTTATGTGATGCGGTGATCATGATACCGCCGATGCAGTTAAGTTCTCTTACTGCGAATGAGAGTTCTGGGGTTGGTCTCAATGAATCGAAATAATATGCATCGATTCCATAATCGTTGAGAATCTCTGCTGATAATTCGCAGAATTCTGGTGAGAACCATCTGTTGTCGTATGCGATTGCAACAGCCTTTTTCTCAACATCTTTGAATGTTTCAAGGAGATAAAGGGCAAATGCGACTGATGCTTTCTTGACTGTGAATCTGTTAAGTCTATTTGTGCCTGGGCCTAAGATACCTCTCATACCAGCGGTACCGAATTCGATATCCTGGAAGAAAGCGTCATCTTTTTCCTTGTCGCTCATAGAACGGAGAATAGATCTCTCCTCTTCTGTTGTCTTTGGGCATAAGAGCCATCTGACATAATTGCTTAATACAGCGTTACTCATTTATATGTTCCTCCCACAAATGTGGATTTATTTGTCGGTTATTATTTTACACGCTCATTTCAAATGGGCAATGAGTTCAGCCTCTTCTTTAGTCAAATTTGACATAAATGTCTTACCTTCTAGCTCTTTTAGAGGGTATCTGCACTGCAAGAAGGTCATGCTTGTGGCATGTAGGAACTGTCTATCCCAATTGTAAATCGACTTAAAGATTCTGTTTGTCTGGAAGTCTCCGTACTTGCCATCTCCGACAAGTGGGTGGCCGGTTGATGCCATATGAACCCTGATCTGATGGGTTCTTCCGGTAATGAGCTCACATTCAACTAGTGTTGCGTCTTCAAAATTCTTGAGGACCTTATATTTGGTGAGAGCTTTCTTTCCGCCTTTTGAAATTGGGGTTACCTTAACCATTCCGGATTCAGAGTCTTTTGCTAAGGGAGCGTCTGCTTCGCCTTCTCCGAACAATTGACCGGAAACTAAAGCGGTATATCTCTTTTCGATGTTGTTTCTTTCCTTGAACATCTCTTCAAGTTCGTGGAGAGCCGCATCGGTTTTACCAAACACGACAAGACCTGCGGTGTTTCTATCCAAACGATGTGCTGGAGATGGCACAAAGATATGGTTGTTTGGATCAAATTCACCTTTGAAATAAAGATAATCCAAAACTTTTCTTGCAAGGGTATTTCTAGTTTCTGTTGCGTCTCCAATAACCAAAATTCCTGCTGGCTTATCAACAATCAAGACATTTTCTGATTCATAGACGATCTTATATGGGAAGTCCTGCTTGATAGCCTCTCTTGGTTTTGAGAAGTCTGCAAGTTGAGCGTCTGTTACATAGATTCTAACAACATCGCCTTCTTGGACAATGTGATCTTTATGAACCCAATGACCATTCACCTTAATATCTTTTTTTCTAAAAGCCTTATATATAAAGCCTAATGGAGCCTCGGTGAGATATCTTTTGACGAATTTCTCAATCTTTTGGCCGGAGTTCTGTTTATTAACTGTGATTTCTTTCATACACAAGGATTATAGCACATAGAAACGTTGAAAAATCATTTTATAGATACTATAATCTTCAAGCCGTTAGAGAAAAGACGGTTCAGAGGCTGGAGGAATACCCAAGAGGCCGAAGGGGTGGGCTTGGAAAGCTCATAGTCGGGTAACACTGAGCGAGGGTTCGAATCCCTCTTCCTCCGCCAAGTGCAGGAATCAGCATCAACAATAAGTTGGTGCTGTTTTTCTATCTACGGTCAAGGTACAAAAAAGCGGACCTTTCGGCCCGCTAGATTGTTTAGTTAATTATTCAGCTGGAGTTGGTTCAACTGGTTTTGAATCGACTTCTGTTGCGTTCTCAGTTGAAGTTGATGATTCGGCTGGCTTTGAGGATTCAGCCATAATCTTCATTCTCTGAGCACGTCTTTCTGCTCTTTCCTGATCAGCATCTGACTTTCTTTCGAAGAAATTAAGCGAGATGACTGAGATTGCAGCGCCTGCTAAAAGAAGAATAGCGCCGAACCAACGGTAAGAGAGAACCATCTTGGACATGAACTGACCTTCTGATTTGAGGATCCAGTTGTCACTATAAGTGACGCCCCAATGGCTTCCGACGATTCCGAAGACTATGAATGTTAAGCCGGCAACAGCAAATAAGCTGGCAATAACAATCCATGCTTTTTCCCAAGCGCTTATTTTGTTAACTGACTTTTCCATTGAAAATCTCCTTTTGTATTAATTAGTTTGCTGCATCAGCTGGAGCTGCGTTAGCTGCTTCTGCCTGTGCTCTGACGTCTGCGACGAATTCATTCATGAATGGGTCGACAACTGCGTGGAAGTCTGTTTCGACTTCACGGACATAGCCAGCAACTGCGTCCTGGCACTGTCTGATCATTTCGCCCATGCCAACACCCATTGGGAGTGCACGTCTGCCTGTCATGTAGTGGACGAGTAATCTGAGCTTGTCTGCTGCGCCCCAGAATCTTTCGTCTGTAAGTCTTGAGTTGTCTTCGATTTCTCTGACTAATCTGATGACGTCTGAGATATCGTTTCCGATGAATCTTGAAGCTGCTGTTTCTGCGCCCTTAGCTTCTCTTCTTGCTTCGTTGTAGTCATTGAAGAGTTTGACTAAGTTCTGTGAGAGTGTAAGGAAGCAGACTCCACGATAGAATTTTTCTTCTGCTAATGCTGCTGCTTCTCCTGCTGCGACATCTAAATTCTTTGATTTTGCATCTGCAATGTATCCATTGATGAGTCCTGAGACTGTTTCGTGGACTGGGATGACTCCCTTGAAGATTGCGATGTGCTGTGCGTGATCGACTCTTAAGCCATCGTTTGCGAGCTTAAGGATTGTTGAGCCATCACCGTAAACAGTGTCGTGGAATTCACGAATCTGCTTTTCGAACTTCTCGCCATTTTCGCCATTGTTTGAAATGAATGACTTTAATGGGGTGTTGTTTTCGAGTTCAGCGATAATAGCTGCCTTCTTTGTGTTGTAGACGTTAACGTCATAGTTGTCTCTTGGGAGAGTATACTCGAGAGTATCTCTGATCATAGACTGGTAGCGAACCAATGTTGCAAGTACTAAACAATTCTGATTCATATTTTTTCCTTCCTGAATTTTAGAGGCTACTTGTTCTCCTCTGATGGGTAGACATAATCCTCTAAGTTATAGAAACGCTTAATGATGTGATTAGCGTGTTTCTTAACGTCGTCGTGAGCGTGTGCCATGCAATAGCTTTCCTCTTTATAGGCTTCAAACATGGAAATATCGTTCCCGGAATCTCCGACAACCATGATATTATCAGCGTTTATCTGATTATAATCAAGATAATACGATATGGCGTTGCTCTTAGAGCATCCAAATGGCGTCACTTCGATGCATTGGTTGGTCCATGAGAATTCCGCTTTATCGCCGAATATTTTCCTCAATTCCTTGTTTGCTTCTTTAGCCCTATTGCTTACTAACGGGGTAGCGCCGAAGAAGATCATAGCCTTCTCAACTTCTCCCTTATCAAGTTCTTCAAGGTATGCGGCATCATTCTTGACGATGATTTCTTTGTAGGCGCCTTGCATTGCCATATAAATCGGGTAGAAGAACTTGACCCATAAGGCAAGTCCGTCAACAGGGAAGACCATGTTTCTGTGCTTAGTGAAAAGGATAACCGTCTTGACCTTATATTCATCGTGAACAAAATTGATTATGCCCTTGAGCAATTCCGGATCAAAAGCCTCTTCTTTAATCGGGATTCCGTTTGTGTAAATCGAGGCACCGTTACAGCAGATATAATCAACTTGATGATCGATGTAATCACAGACTTTTTCTGCAAACATATGGCCTCTTCCTGTGACTAGGACAAGCTTTCCGCCATCTGAGACGAAACGTTCTATAAAGTTCTTGTTCTTTCCTGGGACCATCTTTCTTTTGGCCTTTGGATAGAAAAGAGTTCCATCTAAATCTGTGAAGATCACCTTTTTCATAGCGAGACAATTTTACTAGTTTGTCTCCCGTAAGCAAGATAATTCTTATCTTATATCCTCATCTAGCCAGAACGAAAAGGATTTGTCCGCCATTAATTGCGAAATATTCATGCATTTAATGATTATTCAGGTAATTCAACAGATGCTTGGATCTTAGCTATAGCAATCTGATATGTTCTAGCAGGAATCGTGTCAGGAGAGATCGCGGATACGAAATCGAATTCCTTAAGATTTCTAACAAGGAACAAGATATCTGTGCAATTCTTTAATTCTGCAAGGTTTTTGCGGGATAAATCATATTTAGCCTTCATATCCGCTTCGTTATATGGAATCTTGGATACTATCGAACGAAGTCTTGCCCTAACTGTGCATAATGGCTTTGGGGTAAAGAGATAATAAATTGTTATCCTATAGCCTTTTTCCTTAGCTAATTTGATTAACTTAACCTCTTCGGGAGTAGATAGGGTAGAAATTGTATAGAAAGACATACCTGAGATGATGCCTTTATAGATGTTGTCTTCCGGGAGGCCTTGAAGGAAGGCAGTCTTAAATACCTCAGAGAAAGTCTTTTTTCCCGAGGCTTCAGGTCCCGCGACAATAATCAATGACTTCTTCTCATCATCCATTTGGGAACACCACCTTCTTGACGTTTTCTTTGGAATCTAAATATTCTTTGACCCCGTTTTTGTATTCTAAAACGATATAGCTATCTTCAATGTAGGCGATAGGCACTCCAGCCTTCCAGTTGTCGATGCGCGAGCGTCTTAATCCGTAGGTCGCACCACTTTTAGTGAGACTAAGAAGATATTTCTTGTATTTAGGAGAATCAACCGTGCCTAAATATTTGGTAGTGAGTTTTCCTTTTGTTCTATAGCAAAGATAGAAATACTCTCTTCCTTGAATTGTTTTCTTAGTCAATGACTTCTTCATGGTGATATGTTAACACAAAAAAGAAAAAGGGAGAATAAATCTCCCTCTTAGTTTCAGTTTTAATTAAGCCTTGAAGTGATTCTCTGCTTCGAGAACGCCATAGCCTCCATCATTTCTCTTATACAAGACGCAGACTCTTTCGTCGTCGATGTCATAGTATAAGAAGAATGTGTGGCCGATAGCTTCCATCTTCATGACTGCTGTATCAAGAGTCATTGGCTTGAGGTAGACAGATTTTGTTCTGACAACCTCCTCTGCATCCTCTTCCATTTCCTCTTCTTCGAGCTCTTCTAAAGCGATTGACTTTCCAAGTGAAAGATCGCCTTTGCGTGACATTCTTGTTTTGAGTCTTCTCATCTGATCCTCGAGCTTGTCGATAGCGAAATCAACAGCTACATAGAGGTCAGCGTCAACGACTTCTGTTCTGAAGTCCATTTCTTTTGTGAAGATTGTGACTTCAACTTTTGCACCGATTTTATAGCTTCTGACAACAACGCGGCAATCAACGTCCTCATTGATGACGAAGTACTTGTCCATCCTTGAGAGTTTTTCTTCAACTGCTGCGCGGATAGAATCGGTGACTTCAATATTCTTACCGATAATTTGATATTTCATATCTATGTCCTCCGGAGGGGGATACTCCCCTTCTACACCTCCTATTGTACACATTCGCACTAAAAAGGAAACAAATAGTTAAAAACTATCGATGGGGTCGAACATATTTTTATTTTTTGATTGAAAAAGGCACGATTTTTCGTGCCCTTGTGCTTTATTTGGAGAAGTATTCTTTCAATGCCTCAACCTTATCGAGTCTTTCCCATGGAAGATCAATGTCAGGTCTACCGAAACAACCATAGTTGCAGGTATCCTGGTATTTGAAGTTTGGTTTCCTCATTGAGAACTGCTGGATGATAGCGCCTGGTCTGCAATCGAAGAATTCCTTAATCGCGCTTAGGATCTTATCATCATCGTAGTGAGCAGTCTTGAATGTTGAGACTGAGATAGATAATGGTTCAGCAACACCGATTGCGTAGCTCAATTGGATTTCCATTCTATCGGCAGCACCTGCGGCAACAAGGTTCTTTGCGATATATCTTGCATAATACGATGCGGATCTATCGACCTTCGATGGATCTTTGCCAGAGAATGCACCACCACCGTGTCTGCAATATCCGCCGTATGTGTCAACGACAAGCTTACGGCCAGTAAGTCCAGTATCTCCCTTTGGTCCTCCAACCGCAAATCTTCCAGTAGGGTTAACCAAGAACTTGAAATCAGTATTTAATCCGAAACCCTTTACCACAGGGATCATGATATTTTCATGAATATATCTGCGGAACTCGTCTAAATTTGCCTCTTCATCATGCTGGCATGACATGAGGACAGTATCCACTAAAGGATGTGTTGGGTCTGTATAATCGATGGTGACCTGGGACTTCATATCAGGTCTAGCGTGCTTGAATGCGCCTGATTTTCTTAATGCAGTCGCACTTCTTACAAGCTTATGTGCAATAGAGATTGCAAGTGGCATATAGCCATCTGATTCATTAGTAGCATAGCCAAACATGATGCCCTGGTCTCCTGCACCATTATTCAATGGGTCTTCTTTTTCAACGCCCATAGCGATGTCCGGAGACTGGGTGTTGATCTTGACCATGATCCTACATGAATCGGCACCGATTCCATCTTCTGGTTTGTTGTAGCCAATTTTTCTTAGAACGCCTCTAGCAATAGACTCGTAGTCAACCTTGCCATTCATTGTGATTTCACCACCGATTAAGATGAATTCTTCGGTTGCAAAAGTCTCACAGGCAACATGCGCAGCTGGATCAGCAGCTAGGCAAGCGTCTAAGATGGCATCAGAAATCTGATCGCAAACCTTATCAGGATGGCCTTCTGAAACGGATTCACTCGTGAATAAAAACTTATTTTTCATATAAACTCCTTTAGACGAAAAACACCTCCCACATGGTGGAAGGCTTCAATCTAAATAGCAATCCCGTCCAACATCGTTCTGGGGTGGGTCCCAGCTCAGGGCAAGCACTTACCTCTATAGAGGAGTTGCTAACGGTTTTTTGCAGTCCTTTTTAACCGTTTCTTGATGTTCGACTTTCTCGTCGTGGCATTATTTTAAGGCAGATTTGATATAAATCAAGCAAAAGAAAAACCTCCAAGCGTTATTGCTTAGAGGTCTGATTCTTAGTTAGATGCCTTAGCGTTGAGCAATGCTCTTGCTAACTGATCTGGACAGGATGTTGGTCTTCCGCCGCATCTGGTTCCTGCAAGGATTTCCACGACTTCGTCAACATTTCTTCCGGCTGCAAGCTTAGCTACGCCCTGGGTATTGCCTGAGCAACCGCCAACGAATTCAACACTTTCGATGATATCATCATTCAAAACGATGTTGATTCTTCTTGAGCATACGCCTGTAGGTGTGTATGAGTATTCTTTTCTCATTATTTAACGATTGTGCCGTAGATGAGGCCTGCTGCACATGCTGCATTGCACTCGTCTGTATCGATATGCATTGCAAGTGCGTATGTTGGGTGGACACGGATGACTGTGTCACCAAAGATTGTTTCTCTGCCTGTGCCTGAAACCTTAACGCTGACGATTTCACCGTTTGTGACACCGAATGCTTCTGCATCAGCTGGAGTCATATGAATGTGTCTCTTAGCTGCGATTGCGCCTTCTGCTAATTCGACTTCGCCGCATGGGCCGACGAGCTTGCAAGCTGCTGAGCCTGCTGTATCGCCTGATTCTCTAACAGGGACAACAACGCCGATTGCTCTAGCGTCTGATAACGATAATTCGACCTGATCGGCCTTTCTAGTTGGGCCAAGGATTGAACATGCAAGCTGTCCTTTTGGTCCAACAACTGTAACCTTCTGACCTGATGCGAACTGACCAGGCTGTGAAAGCATCTTCTTAACTGTTAACTCAGCGTCTGCTCCGAAGAGTACTTTGAGTGTTGCGTCTGTGACGTGGACGTGGCGAGCAGATGTCTCAACCACAAATTTTAATTCTTCTGCCATTTGGTAATCTCCTAATTGAATTCCGTGGATATTATAAAACGAGAATTAGAAAAATCATCATAAGATGCAATCAATTTTAAAGAAACAAGGTGTTCAATTCCCTTTTTTGCGAATTAAGGTAAGTTTTTCTAACACTTATTTATAAATAAAGGTTAAACTTGCAACAAAGGAGGTAACGCTTATGTTAGAAGAAGAAAAGAAAGATGTCGAATTAGACGAAGAAAAGAAAACAACAGAGGTCGTGCCTCCAAGTGAACCTATCGTATTAGATGACGATGCTCCAATCGTTCCAGACCAGGAAACAATTGAAGCGGCTGATGAAGCAGTCGAAGAAACAGTCGATGTTGAAGAGATTACTCCAGAGGCTTTAGAAGAGGCGATTGTTAACAAAAACAAGGCCGAATTGATTAGGATTTTTGAAACTGTTCCTGACGTTGATATCGCTGAGGCATGCGATGAGATTGAAGTCACCTCTTTAATCAGATTATTCCGCATGATGAAGGCTGAAATGACCGCCGAATTGTTCGAGGAATTATCCCAGGACAAGAAGGAAGAGCTCATCAGGGGCATGACCGATAAGGAGCTTGTCTCCATCATCAACGAACAGTACGCAGACGACATCGCCGATACCGTCGGAGACATGCCAGCAAACCTCGCTATGAGAGTCTTAAAGGCTGCCGACAAGGAAATGCGTGCCGCAATTAACACATTACTCAAATACCAAGAAGATACAGCCGGCGCAGTCATGACAACCGAATACCTCGAATTCAGAGAGGATATGGATGTCAAGACAGCTATCAAGCAGATCAGAAGCAAAGGTAAGGATGCAGAAACCGTCTATACCATCTTCGTTAGAGACGCTCAAAGAAAATTCGTTGGTACCGTTGACTTAGACGACCTTATCTTTGCAAAAGAGGATGAGAAACTCGGAGACATCATGAACTGCGATATCCCAACAGTTCAGGCAAATACCGACAAAGAGGAAGTCGCAAACTTATTCCGCCGTTATAACGACATGAAAGCATTGGCGGTCTTAAACGACGAGGACAGACTCGTTGGTGTTGTCACAGTCGACGACGCTATCGACGTCATGGTCGAAGAGACAACAGAAGACATCGAATCCATGAACGCGGTCTCCGCTTTAGAGGATTCATACCTTGAAACAAAACCTTGGGACATGGCTAAGAAATGTTTCCCTTGGTTAATTATTCTCATGGTCTTAGGAACATTCTCATCTATGGTCCTTTCAAGACTTGAAGATACATTAGGCACTCTTGCAGTCTTAACTGCATTCATCACCGTCCTTATGGATACGGGTGGAAATTCAGGCGGACAGACAATCGCACTTATGATCCGCGGTCTCTCTTTAAGAGAATTCGGACCGGAAGACTTCGGCAAGATTATCTGGAAGGAATTGCGTTCTTCCTTGATCACCGCTGCAATCGTCGGTGTATTCGGAATGATCTGGTTCACCATGGAACAGATGACTGGTATCGTCATCAATTCACATGCAGTTGATAGTGTAATTGCTGCAAATGGGCTACCTGCTGATGCTCTAGTCACCATCTGGCAGGGCAACATCTGGAGCTGGACATTCTTCTTACCTGTCCTTGTTGTCTCCGCTGCAGTCTCGCTAACACTATTTGCTGGAATCATCTTCTCAAAGGTCTTGGCAATTGTTCTTCCATTAGTTACAGCCGCTTTAAAGAAAGACCCAGCAGTCATCGCTCAGCCAATCCTTACAACAATCATTGACGTCTCCTCATTGTTGTTGTTCTTCGCAATTGCACAATTATTGGTATTCCCATTACTTGGTTTATAAAATAAATTGTTGCCATTGCAAAAAGAGGTGCATATAATACATCTCGCCGCGGGGATGGCGAAATGGTAAACGCGTACGTTTGAGGGGCGTATGGAGAG
>JAKSVD010000045.1 GCA_024408305.1 Bacilli bacterium
GAATCAATTCTTCGTCAATCTTCTCGAAGCTATGCTTCAAGGCAAAGAAGGAAAATTCTTTTTTGAATAATTCGAAATCTTCTTCTTTGATGGTGGCTCCACCCGCATATGCGTGGCCTCCATGGGCAACAAAATCGATCTTTAAGGAATTGAAGCATTCGATGATGTCTAAGCCCGGTTTTGAACGTAGCGAACCCACTAACACGCCGTCTCTTGCGTGACTCTTAGAGAAGACTGCAACAGGCTTTCCGTATTGCTGGAGCAAACGATTGGCTAAAAGACCATTCAATCCCTCTGGAATATCAGCGAGGACCACAATTGCTGGAGATGAGTCGTCAACAAAGGCGATTTCTGCCGCGTTTTTGGTTTCTTCCTTGCGTCTTTCATTAACCTCTTCTAAGTACTTTGCAATGAGGTTTTTCTTATCGATGTCATTTTCAGCAAAGTAGGCTATTAATCGATTAATTTCGTTACCTTTTTCTATACGTCCAACCGCATTGATCTTAGGGATTATGTCAAGCCCGAAAGTCTTCGCGTCCACTACCGTTTTTGAGGTGAGGGCCATGAATTCTCCGTATTTGTTTTTCTTCATGATCTCAAGCATCAATTTGACCGCTACTCTATTGTGGCCTTTTAAAGGCATCATATCAGAGATTAGGGAGACCGCTCCCATGGTGAAGAGATACTCATCTATCTTATTTAATAAAGATATAGAGAAAAGGAAGGAAAGGAATCCTGCGCTTATTGGGTATTCGCCATAGTTGAGGGTGACTGGGTGAATAAGGATATCCATCACTGGCCTTGTCTCCTCTGGAGTGTGGTGATCAAGGACGATGACATCCATTCCTAATTCCTTGGCTTTAGCAATAGCCTCATATGCGGTTACGCCGTTATCAACGGTCATGATGAGTGAGAATCCGCTTTTAGCGATTTTCTCAACATTTGCCACCGTTAATCCATATCCATCGAGATATCTTGATGGGAGATAGCCACTTGCTTTGATTCCGAACTCTCTAAGGGCCTTGACCATGATGCTTGTTGCCATAACCCCATCTGTATCGTAATCGCCGTAAATGAGGACTTTTTCCTTATTATCACGCGCTACGCGGAAGCGTGCGATGGCTGACTGGACTTCTTCCCTATCATCGATCCTAGGAATCAAATCAAAAGAGGGCGCCTCTTTTAGACGCCCATAGCTCTCGATATCGAGATGATAATACTTTAGTAATTCCTCGAAGACCGCCATTAGTCGTTGATACCGATGATGATAGCTTCTTCTGGCTCGGAGCCTTTCTTTCTGCCGATGTTCTCGCGCTTGGTTGGAGCTTCTCTTCTGGAGTTCTTGATTGTCTTTCTGAAGATTTCAAACCATCCTGAGAAGAGTTCGGTTAATGGAACGAGGACGATGACTGAAAGTGCTGCAACGATGATTGTGCCGATTCCAAGTCCTGCGAATGCATACTGGAAGTCTGCTGGGCCAACGCCATAGAATGCGACGGCGACGAATGCGAGGACAAGTGAATAGACGAGTAAGTCGCCTGCTGCTTCCTTGTTTGCTCTCTTGAGCATTTCAAGGCCGAATTCGCGGCTTGTCTTATCCTTTTCGTGTGAATCAGCGACCAATTCCTTCTCCTTGTTGAAGATAAAGAGAGCAAGGAAGTATCCGATGACTGTTGTTGCGATAACGCCGATTGATGCAACTGGAGTGACTGGGATTCTTGTAAGGGCGAAGAATCCTGCAACGATAACACCAGATGAACCTGCAACGATGGTTGCTGCAACCGCTCTAGCCGGTTTGAATCTTACTAAGAAGTAAACGAGCATTACTGCAAGAGCGACGCCAAGAGATGTATAGACTGTACCTAAGCTTGGTGTGCCTGCTGCTCTAACGACATTCTGAGCTCTGACATAAATGTCACTGCCTGATGTAATTTCGTCTCTAGCAGCTTCAAGTGCAGCCTGGAGGGTTAATCCAGCGGTTTCAGTTCCGTTCATCTTGACGGTGAAGATTGTGTCTCCGCCATTGACGGTATCGAAATGCTTATTGAGCTTAACGTTGTAGTAATAGACGTCGTAGTTGACGTTTTCTTCGGTCATATGGACGCCGCTTCTCTTTTCAACGATGTCATCGACATAAGCTGTGAGGCTTGTCTCACCGTTATAGATGTTTGCGAGATAATCGTCCTGTAACTGCTGCTTTGTTCCTAAGAGCATTGTAGCGTTTGTGCCTGATTCAACGCGGTATTCGATTGAGATTGATGTTGTATCAGCATATGAAGATGCGTAGTTATATGCGTTGCCATTTAATGCTGAGAAGACTGAGATGCCAGCAATTGATGCAACGAGGAGAACTCCTGCTGCGATTCCGACTGGAAGCTTAGCCTTTGTGACTTCTTTTTCAGCAAGAGGGCCGAAATATGTCTGCTTTTCGCTGTTAGCGAGGTTTGGAACTCTCTTTGGATCAACTCCGTAGAATGGGAGTAAGTGACCTTCTGTGTTCTTATCGTTAGCAAGTAACCAACCCTCTAAACGGAGTAAGAGGATGTTTGCGATTCCGCCGAAGAATCCGCCTAAGACAAGAGCAAGTCCGAGCTGAGCGAATGCGCCAGGGATTAAACCATAGACACAGACACCCATGAGGATTGATGCGACTGCGACGTCAAGTGATGGGAGGAATGCTTTCTTGATAGCCTCGCCATGAGCCTTCTTAAGGGTTCTGCCCTTGTAGAGTTCTTCCTTCATCTTAGCGAAATAATAGATGCCGCCGAATGAAGTTGATAAGACAGCAAGGATAATACCTGCTAAAGCACCGATGCCGAACTGTGCTGAGAAGTATCCGATCATGAGGAGTGTTCCGATGACGGAAACCATAGCGTTAGCTGCAATAGCTAGTGTGCCTAAGCGGTAGAATGATCCGATGATAATTAATCCAGCAATAAGTGAGATGATTGTTGCAATCATTGTGAGATTGAATGCTGGGTTAACGTGCCAGTTGCCAGCTTCATATAAAGCTTCTGTTGATGCAGTGATGACTGTATCGTATGCAAAGGTGACTGTGCATCCTGTTCCGAGCTCTGCATAATCTGATGCGTTGAAGAGTGAGCAATAGTAAAGTGCTGCCATGTATGCTGCACCTGCTTTTGATTCGTCGAATTTGTCATCCTGTAAAGCTGTTGAGTTAGGGATGAGCTGGAATCTTGTGAAATCCTTGTCAGCGTCGACGTCGTCATACCAAGCCTGGTTTGCGTTTTCGCCGAAGACAAGTCTCTTTGCCATGTTGATGTCATAGTCTGAAGCGCTTGAATCACCTGCTAATGCGAATGAATCGCCTTCCTGCATCTTGTTCCAAAGAACGAGCTAGCAGTTTGTTGCGGATGTTCCTGCTTCTTCATCTGCAGCCTGTGTATTGTCCTTGCAATACTGAAGGAGTTCGTTGAATTCGCCCTCTTCTCCTGGCTGGTTGACTTCGATTGTGACAACTGGAACGTTGTTAACGTATGTGATTTCAGCCTGATGGCCTTCAAACATTGCGTTATCCAAGTATGAATCGTATGTTGGAGCATCATCTGCTAGTGTAACGTTTGAACCTGCGCCAATTGTGATGTGTCCACCATCGAATGGTAAATAGTTCTCAAGGTATGTGTATTCTGTCTCATCGTCGCCTTTTGATCTGACTGAAACGATAAGAGTGTCATCACCCTGCTTTGTGACTGTTGCGTTTGTTCCCCAGTTCTCTAAACGGTTCTCGAATTCCTCAGCGACTAAATCAATCATTTCGCTGTTAGGGTTTGTTTCTCCATAGTAAGCGTCTGGTGTGACACCGGTTAATGGGGAATCTGATGCGCCGTTATCTAAGATTTTGAAGTAAAGGTCTCTACCTGCGCCGTATGTAACGTCTGTATCGAGGTTTGTGATACAGGAACCAATCGTTGCTCCGCCTCCGATGACGAGTGCAGCGGTCAATAACATGTAAGCTAATCTTCTTCTCATAATATTCGCCTCTTTCTCTAAGTTGCCCTGCACGAAAAAAGACGTGCTGGCAAGCGTTAGATACTATAACGCATACGAACACGCCTATACAAGAGTATTTTTGGAAAACTCTCTAAAAGAGGAATCCTTGATGTGGTTTATTGAGGTGAGCGTAAGCCTTATCCGTGGCTTCTCTTCCTCTTGGGGTTCTATTGATTAGCCCGATCATGATGAGATATGGTTCATAGACATCTTCAAGGTTTGTGACTTCTTCTCCAATTGCAGACGCAATAGCCTCTAATCCAACCGGTCCGCCTCTAAAGCGTTCGATGATCGTCGTGAGATATCTCATATCAACATCATCTAGGCCTAAATCGTCAATCTTAAGAGCCTTAAGGGCTTTAGTTGCTAACTTAGCGTCAATCTTATCTAGACCATCAAATGATGCAAAGTCACGGACTCGTTTATAAAGTCTATTTGCAATACGTGGAGTGCCACGGGATCTCTTAGCTAAAAGCTTAGTTGCATCCTTGGTAATTGGGGTGCCTAATACTTTAGAAGTTCTTTCGATGATTCCTGCGATTTCATCTTCAGTATAGAAGTTGATTTTCTCGCTGATTCCGAATCTTGCGCGAAGCGGAGATGAGAGGTCTCCAGCTCTTGTTGTTGCGCCTACCAAAGTGAATGGGGGAAGCGGCAAAGAGATTGATTTTGCGTTTCCATCCCTATTCATCATGATGGTCAATTTATAGTCTTCCATTGCGCCGTATAACACTTCTTCAACCGGTCTAGGAAGTCTATGTATTTCGTCAATGAAAAGAATGTCGCCCGCTTCAATTTCTGAAAGAATAGAAGCTAAATCACCTGCTTTTTCAATTGCTGGGCCATTGACCACCTTGATGTTTCCACCCATTTCATTTGCAATGACGTAGGCTAAGGTTGTCTTACCAAGTCCTGGAGGACCATACAAAAGAACGTGGTCTAAGCATTCTTCACGATTTCTTGCTGCTCCGATGAAGATTTCGAGGTTCTTCTTCAGTTCTGCTTGCCCTACATATTCCTTGAGAGTTTGTGGGCGTAGAGATAAATCAGATTGAACGTCTTCTTCCTCTTTTACAGCATCCATTAATCTTGCCATAAAGGATTACCCCTTTCTTAACGCCTTAAGCGCTAACTTGAGTAGCTCTTGATCGCCCTTCCCCTCAGGATCTATCTTAGATAGAGCTTCGTCGATATCCTTGACCTTGAAGCCAAGTTGTTTTAATGCTGCCCTGACGTCGGCGAATCTTTCGTCGTTCTTTGGGGCAGGTGCCTTCGATGGAACCTCGGTCAATTTGCCTTGGAGATCAAGGATGATCTGGGAGGCTGCCTTAGGTCCGATGCCAGGCAATTTCTTCAGGAACTTAACATCTGCTTTTGCAACAGCTTCGAAAAGTTCCGTTGGAGTTGTTGTTGATAAGGCATTGAGCGCGGTTTTTGGACCGATGCCTTTGACGCCGATTAAAGAATTGAAGGCTTCCTTCTCTTCAAGAGTCTTAAATCCAGCTAAATAATGGTCGTTTTCACCATAAACTTCATAAGAATAGACTGTGCATTCCTCGCCAAGTGAGAAAAGCTCTGGCTTAGAAACAAAAAGTTCATAAGCCACATCGTGGACATCGATTGCGATTGTGTCGATGCCAACATAGACGATTTTGCCTTTGAAGTAATAATGCATAACCTACCTCACAATGAGAATGAAGAAGAGAACGATAATAAGTATCGCGCTAGAGGACAAACTGATTGCCCCGATAAGGAAGTTTCTCTTCTTTTCATCCATTCTTTAATACCTTTTATATTATAAATTAGTCGAAATATTCGAATGCGAAGTCATCAAGATAAACGGTATCGCCATTCTTAGCGCCCATCTTCTCGAGTTCTTTTTCAACTCCGAGCTTATCGAGATATTTGACAAGTTTTTGTATACCCTGATCAGTTGAAACGTTGATGAGTCTATAAGTTCTAACAACGTTATCGCCGACGATTCTCCATGCGCGAGCGCCTTCTGAGACAATCTCAAATTCTGATGATCTAAGACCAGCATCGAGGTGAGCGTCATAAACCTTGACGCCTGTAACTTCTGTCTCGCCCTTAAGTGGGAAGTCAGGAGTGATATCGATTAAGTCTTTTGCTTTAAGCAACAATGCGTTCACGCCTTGCTGGGTTAATGCGGATAACGGCATGGATTCAAAACCGATTGCTTTATCGAATTTAGCCTTTCTCTCCTCTGCTCGTTCTTCATCCATTTTGGTTGCAACAACAATCTGAGGTCTGCCCTCAAGATTTGCTCCGTAACCCTTTAATTCCTCATTGATGATCTTCCAATCTTCATATGGATCTCTTTCGCCTGACATAGAGACAAAGTGAATCAAGACACGGCATCTTTCGATATGGCGCAAGAATTCAAGGCCTAATCCCTTTCCTTCGTGTGCGCCTTCGATTAATCCAGGCATATCAGCAAGGACAAATGAACGGCCGTCATCCAGAGCGACGACTCCTAAATTAGGTTCTTTGGTTGTAAACCAATAATCTGCTGCCTGAACGTTAGCGCGAGAAACGACATTCAAGAATGTTGATTTGCCAACGCTTGGGAAACCGATTAATCCAGCATCGGCAACTGACTTAAGTTCGAGAACAAGTCTTTTAACTTCACCTGGATGTCCGTTTTCACCGATTCTTGGGACTCTATGACGAGAGGACTTGAAGCAAGCGTTGCCTCTTCCTCCTCTTCCGCCTTTTGCAACCATAACACAGTCGCCTTCTTTTTTGAGGTCAGCAACGAGTCTATGGCCTTCCTGAAGATATGCGACGGTTCCAACAGGTACATCAATATAGATGTCATCAGCGTTTTTACCGTACATATTCTTCTTGTGCCCGTCTTCTCCATCCATCGCTATAGCGGTAAATGAATGACGGTATTTAAATAAATTGTTGATGTTTCTTGTTGCTCTGAGGTAGACGGAGCCTCCGCGGCCTCCGTTTCCTCCGTCAGGTCCGCCGAATTCGGTATTCTTGTCATGCAAGAATGAGATATGTCCATCTCCGCCCTTTCCGCTTCTGACTTCAATTGTTACGTGGTCAATTAATGGCATATTAGTTAACCTCCTTAAACGACTCTATCTCCTCTGGAGTGAGCTTGTAGTTCTTCTTATTGCGTTTGATCTTTCCCATTTCCTTAAAGAATCTAAGGGAAGTTTTGAGTGGGGATTTGATGGTTGAATCATCATCGTCCGTCCAAACGCATGGGACTTCGTTGATGCGATAACCGTTAAGCTTCATGAAATAGAGATACTCTAAATCAAAAGCGAATCCATCGATGATTTGTCTTTTTGCGACTTCTTTTGCTAAATCCGTTCTGAATAGCTTATAGCCGCACTGAGTGTCTTTAACCTTGATTCCGAAGGTCATCTTGATGAGGATTCTTGAACATTTGGAGATAAATCTTCTCATGAATGGCTGTTTGATTGAGATGATGGCGCCTTTTGCGTAGCGGGATGCAATCTGACATTCATAATCCTCTAAAACAGGGAGCATCGGCTCGATAACCTTAAGGTCCGTTGCAAGGTCAGCGTCCATGAAAAGGACATATTCACCGTTAGATTCAAGGATTCCCCTTTGGACGTTGTGGCCTTTGCCTGGGTGATCTAGACAATCTAATAATCTGACATTTTCAGGCATGCCAACCATCTCTTTTTTGGCAATTTCCTGATTTTCCTCGTTTGATGCATCAATGCAAATGACAAACTCAAAATCCACTCCAAGATTCTCGAAGTAAGGCAAAGCCTGTTCCTTGATGTTCTTGAAGAGTTTCAGAGATTGGTTTTTGCTTGGAAATACTACTGATAACTTCATTGATTAATTTTCCTCATCATCGAGGGATAAGACGGACATAAAGGCTTCCTGTGGAACTTCAACAGATCCGATTGCCTTCATTCTCTTCTTACCTTCTTTTTGCTTTTCGAGGAGTTTCTTCTTACGAGAGATGTCTCCTCCATAACACTTGGCTAAGACGTCTTTTCTCATAGACCTGATATCCGCACGGGCAACAATCTTGCCTCCGATTGCGGCCTGAACAGGCACTTCGAACTGCTGCTTAGGGATGATTTCCTTGAGCTTTTGGACGATTCTGATGCCTCTATTATAAGCGTCTGGTCTATAGACGATCGTGGATAATGCGTCGATGATATCGCCATTAAGCATGATATCCATCTTCGCAAGTTGAGATGGTTTATATTCATCCAATTCATAGTCTAGAGATGCATATCCCTTCGTAGAAGATTTGAGCTTATCGAAGAAATTGAAGATGATCTCTGATAATGGGATGTAATATTTGACGATGACACGTGAATCATCGAAATATTCTAGGTCGATATATATTCCGCGTCTTTCCTGGCAAAGCTGCATGATTGGCCCAACATAATCCTTTGGAGTCATGATGCTCGCTTTGACGAACGGCTCCCTGATTTCCTTGATTGAGGATGGTTCAGGAAGGTCTGCAGGGTTATCGATTGTCACGACTTCTCCCGTTGTTAAGAGAATCTCGTATTTAACAGATGGGGCGGTAAGAATGAGGTTCAAACCATATTCTCTTTCAAGTCGTTCCTGGATGACATCCATATGGAGCAAGCCGAGGAATCCGGCACGGAATCCAAAGCCTAATGCCTTAGATGATTCAGGTTCGAACGTTAATGATGCATCATTTAAACATAGTTTACCTAACGCGTCTTTCAAATCTTGATACTTTTGGGACTCAACCGGATATAAACCACAATAGACCATTGGGTTGATCTTGCGGTAACCAGGAAGAGGCTGAGCGGTTGGGTTATCTGCGAGGGTGATTGTTTCGCCAGGGAAAACGTCCTTGATATCCTTGATTGTCGCGGTCAAATAGCCGACTTCTCCTGCTTCTAGGACCTTGGTTGGCATTTCTTTTGGAGTTCTGATTCCAACTTCGGTGACTGTGTAGACCTTATTTGCCGCCATGAGGAGAATCTTATCTCCAGGCTTAACTGTTCCATTCTTTACTCGAATAAGGACGACAACGCCGCGGTATGAATCGTAATAGCTATCAAAGATGAGGGCTTCTAACGGATTCTCGTTCTTTCCTGATGGAGGTGGGATAAGTTCCACTACCTTCTCAAGCATGTCTTCGATGCCGATGCCGGTTTTGGCAGATACCAAGCAACAATCGGCGGTTGATAGGCCGATTCTATTCTCGATTTCGTCCTTAGCCCTATCAATCATTGCGGATGGCAAGTCAATTTTATTGATGACAGGGACGATCATTAAGTCGTTGTCGATAGCCAAATAAACGTTAGCTAAAGTCTGAGCTTCAACGCCCTGTGTTGCATCAACGACCAAAAGCGCGCCTTCGCAAGCGGCCAATGAGCGGGATACTTCGTATGAGAAGTCGACGTGCCCAGGAGTGTCGATGAGGTTAAAGATATAATCCTCACCGGATTTTGATTTGTATGAGATTGTGACGGCGTTCAATTTGATGGTGATTCCACGTTCTCTTTCGAGTTCCATGTCATCGAGCATCTGCGCCTTAAGTTCGCGTTTTTCTACCGCGCCAGTCGATTCTAAAATACGGTCACAGAGAGTTGATTTTCCGTGATCGATATGGGCGATAACGCTGAAGTTTCTAATGTGTGATTTATCAAATGGCATAATGTTACCCGCAACATTATACCTTAATTCGAAATTTTCTTATAGAAATTATCAATATTTTCTTCAATATCTTGGGAAGAGGTTACAACATCGTAGCCTTTCCACACTCTTGAAAAGAGTTCTCTATATTGTCCTTGCATGTATCTGTCATCGATTAAAAGCGCGCTGCCAACGTCACTTTCTGATCGAATGAGTCTTCCAACAGCCTGCATGACTCTATTAACTGATGGGTTCATATATGTATATTCAAAACCAGCCCCATTTTTGTTCTCGTAGAACTCTTTGACTATATCTTTTTCAAAACAAATCTGTGGCAAGCCCATACCAACAACGGCTACGCCAATCAATCTATCATCGATTAAGTCCACTCCTTCCGAGAAACTTCCCCCAATGATAAGAAGGCCAACTGATGTATGGTCTGGGTCAGGAAGGAAACGGGAGAGGAAGAGAGTTTTCTCATCGTCGTTCATATCGCGTTCTTGATAATAGATTTCAGCATCACCAAAATCCAGTAATGGTCGAATGTTTTCTAGATATTCATAGGACGGGAAGAAAATGAAATAGTTGCCGACTTTCGATGAGATGAAACTCTTCAAATATGAAGCTACTTCCCCATATGTTCTTTCCCTGTCTTTAAATCTGGTAGAGACCATAGGAGCGATCATTAAATCGAAATTGTTCTCCGGGAATGGAGATGGCAGCAAAAGATACGGATAATCCTTAGAACCTAGGATCGCATCCATGTAGTAAT
>JAKSVD010000046.1 GCA_024408305.1 Bacilli bacterium
AGTTGCGCCAATAATTTCTTTCAATTATGGAGCTCAAAATCACAAGGAATTGCGGAATATTTTTAGAAAAAGCCTTGTTTTTATTGGAATTAGCTCTGTTTGCATGGTCATCCTATCTGAGAGTCTCGCTGTACCTGTTGCTGGATTGTTTGTTGGGTACGATGAAAGCTTACTTAAGTTAGCTATCAAGGGCATGATGATTTATTCTGTTGGATATCTATTCTGCGGATTATCCATATTCGGATCAAACCTTTTCACTGCGCTGAATAACGGAACGATATCTGCTATCGTATCTATCTCAAGAACCTTGGTGTTTGAGTGCATATGCATTCTTACTTTGCCGTTATTATTCGGACGTGATTCCATTTTCGCATCATATGTCGTTGCAGAGGCTCTATCTGTGGTATTGAATTTGATTTTCTTTATTGCGTATAGAAAGAGATACCATTATTAAATTTGTTTGTTATCATATCTTTTAGAACGATATTACTTGATTTAAAAATTTGCTGACCTAAACTCTCCATTATGAATTTATTTGAGCAGTTAATGTATTTCTTCGAATATAAACTAGATGAGGCGCCTGGAAACTATGGCCGTCTTCATATTTCTTTTTTGATTATGATGACCGCTTTAACAGTCTTTTTGTGTTTTAAATATAAGAATGCTAGCGACAAGAAATTTAGGATGGTCTTGCTTCCTATTTGGCTAACTATGGTCATTTTAGAAATCTATAAGAATATTCATATGTCTGTTTCATTTAGTGGCATGACAGCAACCTGGGAATATCCACCTTATATTTTCCCATTCCAATTCTGTTCAACGCCGTTATATGTCCTCCCTTTTGTTATCTTCATGAAAAATGGAAAGGTTAGAGATGCGTGCATTGCTTTTAGTTGCACCTTTGCTCTTTTCGCGGGTCTTGCTGTTTATGCATATCCAGGTGGCATTTTTGTAAGGGATATTACCATTTCTATTCAGTCTCTCATTCATCATGGCTTACAGGTTGTAAGTGGAATATTTATATTCGTTTATTCAAGAGAAAAACTGAAGCCATTATTCTTGCTTAAGGCGGTTATTTGTTTTGTCGTTTTGGTTTGCGTTGCGATGGCATTAAATTTCATTGGTCCAAAGTTCACGGACAGAACATTTAATATGTTCTATATAAGCCCATTCTTTAGATCTTCATTACCTATTTTGCATGAGATATATCCACTTGTCCCATATCCAGTATTTTTGTTGATATATTTGTTAGGTTTTACTGCAGCAGCAACGATTGTTTTCTATTCTGGCAAAGGCATTGTAAAATTGTCCTCCAAAAACAAATAAAACCATTAAAATATAAGTATGGATACACTTGGTTTTGTTAAGTCTTTTGGCAATAAAACATTCTCTGAAATGCCGTTTTGTGATGCCGATGCTTTGGTTTTATCTCAGATATCATATGCAACGTGGCCAGAGGAATATACCAGAGATCCATTTTCCAAATCGACCAAATCGATAAAGTTGTGCAATTTTAAAGATCGTAAAGAAATCAAAGCGCTTTATAAAAATGCTGTTTCTGGTCCTCAATTAACAAAGCTTTTCATCGCATGTGTGAAATCAAAAAGATACCATTCTTTAAAAGTTAAATACATTAAAGACGTGTTCGACGGAGAACGAGTTATCCAGTTTTGTGCGATGACTTTCATGATTCGTGGAGTGCGTCCGGTAATCGCTTTTAGAGGAACCGACACGTCCCTTTTAGGCTGGAAAGAAGATCTCCAATTATCATTCCAGAAAGAGATTAGTGGACAGCTTGAAGCCGTATCATACGTTGAAAATGTCGCTGGTTTAGTCGGTGATTCATTTGATATTGTTGGGCATTCAAAGGGCGGTAACATAGCTGCTTATTCATTATATAAGGTCAAGGAATCAACGTTTAATCGTATAAATAAGGTTTTTAATCTTGATGGACCTGGATTTTTGTACCCTGAAAAAATATTTGATGAAGGGGTAGTTGAAAAACGGTCCAAAAAAATGAAAAAGCTAGTTCCAATCGAATCTTTTATTGGAATACTACTAAAACAGACAACAGAGTACCAAATCGTTGAGTCTTACAAATTTCTTGTCAACCAACATAACCCTGGAAACTGGAAACTAGATAATAAGACCCATGAATTAATTCTTTCCAGTAAGAGAGGTCCAGCGTCCAAATCATTTGAAAAATCGACCTGGAAGTGGATTGAATCAAATAGACCAGAGGATATCGAATTCTCAATCGATAAAGTCTTTAAATTCTTAGGTGGATCGTCAGCTAGAATTAATGACCTCATGAAGGATGTCCCAGGAACTGTTAGATCGTTTATGGCTGAGTATTCCAAAGAAGACGAAGCAACGCAAAAATTACTGAAAAAGACGATGCTTGGTCTATTAATTGAGTGGCGAGATGTTGTGATAAAATACGGCGTTAAAAAAGTATTTGGAAAGAAGGGAGCTTAATTATTCCCTTTTTTAATTTTCATTTTTTCAATATACGGAAAACATTAGATGTGTTCGAGAGAATCTTTAAATAAATTCTAGTTTGATAACTACAAAAATAGAAAGTATGCTATAAAATTTTACAATAAAAAAAGGCTCGAATTTGAGCCTAGATATTAATGCTTTTCGCCAATTCTTTAAGGTAAGAATCATCAATGATTTTCATTATGTCTTCTTCATTGGCCACAACTAGTTTTTGTGTTGCTGAGTTTATTTCAAACAATAGATCTTCGGTTAGGTCGTTGCCTTTTTCAAAACATGAATTAGGATTGTTTGATAATTCATCTAACAGTATCAAAACAGCTCTTCTCAGGCGGATGAGGATGTCTGTTTCTATCCAGTAAGAGTATCTTGAATTTGGTTGTTCTAGGCGTCTAGTTTTGGTGTATAGAGGCAATCCATCCTCTGGCAAATGCCACAAGTCGACAAATATATAATCATATTGTTTATCGTTATTTTTAAGGTACAAAAATGCGTCAATCAAAAATAGATGAATTTTGTCTTTATTTTTAAATTGAGGAAGGATATTGGCCTTAAACATGTTAAATGGCTCTTTTGCTATTTCAACAACGTCGATTGAGCTTACGTTATCCTTTAATGAGATCATGTACGGATAATAACCGAGTCCGAGACCGAGAACTAAAACGTTACCATGTGCTTCGTTTATGGCTTGCTTCATCGTGTTTATTTCATGAGGCGTTATGCTCATCCATGTTGTGCCATTTTCTTTTATGGCGGGGAATTTAAATTTTCTTGTAAAATAGCCAAACCTTGTTTCCTCGCGATAACCATCCTCAGCTGACGTCTTAATTGCGTCATAGCTGAAAGGCTGGTTTGGTATATACTTGTCGCTTTCCAAAGACCATTTTCCAATCTTTACATTTTGAGGTCTGACATTCTTTAAATATGGATTGTCAAAATAATCCTCAGCTCTTAACTCAGAGATTGGCAAGTATGAGGAATCTTTATCAACAAGAAAACCCTCACTAAGAATTTGATTGTAGTAATCAGCTTTCTCAATGTTCTCATCCATTGTCTCCAAAAGTTGTTGGAGGAGTTGCTTGGCTTCTTCTGTTAAATTTACTTTCATTTTATAAGCGTGGCATTAGGCCAAATGCGAATTTAAGATCTATATCTGTTCGTGGTGTGCTTAAGGATAGATTGATTAACGTCTTCAAATACGTCTCAACAAAGATTTGGACGTGTTTTGCTGGCATATCATCCAATTTTCCCTCCAGTTTTAATGTCTGCAGTATATCTAATTCTTCCAGGTCAGCGAACTCGTAGTAGTCGCTTTGTAGGTAGCCAAGAATGTACCATGATTCATTAGGGTGTTCACTGAGTGTGTAAGTTAAACGCTTGAATTCGTCGAATGAGTATTCTTCAGTCTTATTATCTATTAAACATCTAAATGGGGCGAATTCATCCAATTCTTCTATGCAGTAAAAGAAAGCATTTTTCATAAGAATTTTCTTTGATGAAAAGCGCGAATAAATAATCGTCTCTGATAGATGCATTCTAGCCGCAATATCAAGAGTAGAAATCTTGTTTACGGTATGCGTTTTAGAGAGCGCAACTATCTCTTTAAAGATTTTCTTTTCAGCATTCGCTACCGGTCTTCTTCCCATGTCTTTATTGTAACAATTTATATTGCTCTTGTCTTACATTTGCTTCATTTTTTATATTTTAGTTATAACTATAAGTTATGTGCTATAATCATCGCATGGAAAAGAATCTGATTTTTGAAGAAATCTTCAAACATGCTACTAATAACGAACTCGATATTCTCAACAGCGATACCTGCTCTTGTATTTTCTGCAGACATACTTATTCGGCTCGTGGAGTGAAGGAGTGGATATCAACAGGAAACGGGACTAATGCCATTTGTCCAAATTGCGGAATTGATGCTGTTGTTGGAGATGCTTCCGGTTATACCTTTGACAAGGCTTCTCTCAAGGAGATTAACCTTTATTTTTATAACGAAGAAAACATGCAAAAAGATCCTAAGGCATTGATCACATATGTAAGTAGATATAAAAGTGGAAAAATTAGATGCAATGAACGTAATGAAGGCCTCTTTATTAAATATTGCGATACCCTTGCGTCATACGGTGATATTGCAGCCTGTTACGAACTTGGAATCTTATACGACGAAGGTGGTTCCTTTACAGAACGTAATCCTGAGAAAGCCTTATATTATTATTCTTCCGATCTACTTTGCTATGACGGAGAGGCTTTGACTAAATTAGGAAATCTTTACAAATCTGGTAGATTAGGCAATGTTTTCCCACAAAAAGCCTATGAATGCTTTGCAAAAGCCAGCTCTTTGTGTTCTTTAAAAGGAAATATCGCGTTCTTTGATTGTTACGTCGATGGATTATTTGTAAGTGCAGATCCTTCATTTGCTTTTATTGGTTATAGCAAGCTTTGGGGAGAAGCATACCGTAGGTTCATAAGGACAACAGGAAGAGATATAACATGTTTCCATCACCTCTGTTATCGTGTTGGAAAAATGTTCATGGATGGAGTTGGAGTTCCTCAAGATGATGTCTCGGCAATTAAAATGTTATTGATGGCATCATATGCGTTCTCAATCAGGAATTCTGATGGTCCGTTTGTTGATATAGAAGATTCGGAAGCGTATGACGACACAATGCAGAGAATTGAGGTTCTCTCTAGAAAACACAATCTCAAAAAATCGGAACCAATTTTCGACGACGACACATTCTATGATTCGTTCTGTGAGGCCAAATCTGCTGACTTTAAAATATTAAGAAGATGTGCGTTCGTGCCTATGTCATTTGATGAGGAGAATGGGCTATTCTCATTTAGACTTACCTCTGCAGTTCCCCGTTTAATCGTCGATCATAAGAACCTTTTCTGTTCTTTCGTAGAGGGAAATACTAAATGGACCTTTGGCGATGTTTCATCGGCCGTTTATGGTGAAGCATCTCAATTTGATTTAGCTTCTGGTAACCTTAATGATGGGTGGTGTTTTACATCTGGCGATGGAGATAATATGGTTAGCGTTGCAACCATTGTTTATGCCGACGACAAGGTTGATGAAGAAGTTGAAGAGGAGATTCTTTCATGAAGAATGTCGCTGTAAAGCCGGTAAAGAAATATTCCTGGAGGTTATGTGCGGGTCCTGCATTTAAACTTTTTGAAGTTGCCTGTGAATTAATAATTCCATTTTTAACTAAGACAATTATTGATGAGTTCATCCCTTCTGGAGATATGAGAAAGACTCTAATCTATGGAGCAATAATCTTAGGATTAGGTTTCTTCTCCTTCTTTATGACGATGATATCTCAATACTATGCTTCAAGAGTAGCCTGTGACTACGGCTATGACATGAAGAAAGCTGTATACCATAAGATTTCTACTTTATCTGAAAAACAACTCGATACTTACGGTAAACAAAAGGCTGTTACATTGGTGAACAACGACACATTTTCCCTGCAAAACGCTGTCCATATGTTCATGAGATTAATCTTCAGACCTCCTTTCCTCATCGGTGGAGCAATGGTTATGTCGTTCATTATTTCGCCATATGCCGGAATCATTTTCTCAATCATTATGGTTCTTTGCTCGATTGTTGTTGCTTTGCTTTTTATCTTTACTCCGAAGAAATATGCCGAGATTCAATCAAGCTTAGATGACATAAATTTAGTTGCTTCAGATTCTCTTAAAGGGGCAAGACCGGTCAGAGCTTTTAATAAGCAAGAATTTGTTGAAGAGCAGTTTAACAAAGCAACAACAGCATATGAAAAGAAAAACCTTGGAATGGCTGCGCTGAACTCGATTCTTAATCCTGCTACATTTTGTTTCATTCACCTTGGCATTGTTCTTGTTGTATACCTCGGAGATTTATCGATCAGTGGCGCATCCGTTATCTCAACCGGTTCAATCGTCACTTTGATTTCCTATCTTGTATCTTCCTTTGCGGCTTTGATGATGTTCTCTAGAATGATTGTCGCATTGAACAAGGCCAGAGCCTCGCTTAAGCGAATCAATCAGTTCTTGCTCATGGAGCCTGATATTACAAATAACCCTGAAGGCGAGCCTTGCGATTCAGATGAATATATTAAATTCGACCATGTTTCATTTTCATATTCTGATACTTCAGCGAAAAACACTTTGAACGACATTAATATCTCAATTAAGAAAGACCAGTGGATTGGCTTTATCGGAGGAACGGGATCTGGCAAATCAACTGTCATCTCATTGCTCGAAAGAATGTATCAAGTAAAAGAAGGTACAATTTATTACCGTGGTCTCCCTATTGATAAATACGATCTAGACAAGCTTAGACAAGAAATCTCCTTGGTATCGCAAAAACCATCCGTCTTTAAGGGCACTGTTAAGAGCAATTTGGTTCTTGCAAAAGATGATGCAACAGACGAAGAGATTGAATGGGCTTTAAAACAATCGCTTGCGTATGAATACATTTCAAAATATCCAGATTACACAGACCACGAAATCGAAGAAAATGGTGCCAACTTGTCCGGCGGTCAGAGACAAAGACTTCTTATAGCTAGAGGGTTATTAAAAGGAGGGGATCTTCTGATTTTAGACGATTCCACCAGCGCATTAGATTATCTTTCTGACCTTCATGTAAGGGAGAATATCTCCTCAATTCCTGGGTTAACTAAAATTATTGTTTCCCAAAGAGCTGGATCTTTAAAAGACTGCGATATGATATACGTTTTCGACAAAGGCGAGATTGTCGGAGCGGGAACTCATACTGAATTGTTAGAGAACTGCAAGATTTATAGAGAAATCTATGACATGCAGAGGAGCCAGTGATATGAAGACGATTAAGAGATTGAAACCATATCTAAAAGGCTCAGGCTGGCTGTTTGCGCTCTCGCTTCTATGCGCATTCTTAGCTACCGGATCAAAGCTTGCCATCCCTTTCTTTGCAGGCCGTGCCGTTAATAAAATTATAGACCCATCAAGTTCAAGCATGGAGTTTGGCGATTACTTGATTGTCATGTCCGTTTGTCTTGCTGTTGGAACTATTTTCAGATACGTCTTCGATTATTTGACTGCGATGATTGGACAAAGAGTTATCCTCAAGATTAGGACAGCGGTTTTCAAATCGTATAACGACGCTCCTCTTTCGTACATCGATCAGTGTCGTAAAGGCGATATGATCTCAAGATTAATCAATGATGTTGAGAACATCCAAGCCGGTCTAGTTTCTGGGTTCGCTGCTCTTTATGACGGAGTGGTTGCAATTTGTTTTACCCTCGTCTTTATGTTCACATTGAACTGGCTTCTTGCTGTTATTGTTGTTGTTCTGACTCCGATTTCTATTGTTGTTAGTAAGCTTGTATCGAACTTCAATTCAACTAACTTTAAAGCGCAGGCAAAAGATGCCGGTATTCTTACTTCGTTTGCCCTTGAAGGCGTCAATAACTCTGAAGCTGTCGCTACTTTAAATATTTCCCAAAAGAGGGAAGAAGAATTTGATAAGCTAAATCAATCGTTCAGAAATGCAGTTTTCAAAGCAAATCTAGGCTCTTCTTTGATAAATCCATCAACCAGATTGGTCAATGCGATTATTAATGGAGTCCTCATTGCTGTTGGTGCAATCTTGGTCATCAATTCAAAGAACACTGTGGATCCATTCAATTACGGAGTCAGCGTCTTTATGATTGGCGACTTAAGTGCATTCCTAACTTATGCGGCAAGCTATATGACTCCTTTCAATGAAATCAGCAATGTCATTACCGAAATCTCATATGCAACTTCTTCTTTAAAGCGAGTCGATGATGTTGTTAATGCGCCTAAGGATGTCAACGACGGATCAAAGGCAATAGATGGAGAAGTGGATAATCTTAAAGCGGAACATGTAACATTCTCATATGACGGGAAAAGGACAATCATCAAGGATCTCGATCTCGAAATCTTCAAAGGCCATAAGGTTGCCTTCGTTGGTCCAACTGGCTGCGGCAAGACAACATTGATTAATCTCCTAATGAGATTCTATGATCCTCAGGAAGGAAATTTCTCCGCTAATGGATATTCAACTATTGAGCTAGAGAAAAGAGCGTTTAGGAACCATATTGGAATGGTGCTCCAGGATACATGGATTTTCCATGGAACCGTATTCGAGAACATTGCATACTCAAAGCCTGAAGCAACGTTAGAAGAAGTCAAGTCTGCTGCTGAAAAGGCTCAAGCATCAAGCTTCATTGAACGACTCCCAAAAGGCTATGACACCTATATCTCTGATTCCTCTGGATTATCAATCGGCGAAAAACAGCTCATTTGTGTTGCTAGAGTTATGCTTATGGAACCTGAGATTGTTATTCTCGATGAGGCCACTAGCAACATTGACGTGAGAACAGAAGCTTTGTTATCAGAGAGCTTTAACGCTCTTATGAAGGGCAAGACATCTCTTGTTGTTGCTCACCGTCTATCAACAATCAAGTCCAGCGATTTGATAGTTGTTCTAAAAGATGGTGAAATTATTGAAATGGGCAATCATAATGAACTCATGGAAAAAGGTGGGTTCTATAATTCCCTCTACAATTCCCAGTTTAATTAACATGAAAAAGAATTTATTCAGCAAAACTCAGCTATTATTACTTGCTAGTTCCTTAACAGCATGCACTTTAAGCATGGGGATGACCCAGAAATCAATCAGCGCTGGAATCGCCTATGTTGAAAATGTTCTTCAAAGGTATTCAGATGAGAATCCTATTCCATTTGCGTACAAGTCTGGGATCATAACTCTCACCATTAAAGAGAATGTGATAACAGAGGAAAAGAAGAAAGAAGTGGAGACACTTAGAAAGAGTTTCTCTCTAGTTGCTGGTTTCGATACTGCAGAAGCTGGCACAGTGACCTCGATTTACGCAAAAAAGGAACAGCCATTTAATCCAGATTTTGTCCCAACAACAACCAACAAGACAATAAATAAATCAACAGATGGCGTTGTCAGCGTTGAAGAAGACGAAACAGTTAGACCAGCAGATCCGGACGAAGATTTCTATTCTTATTTCGATTTGCCTTACATTATCGATACTTTGGTGAATAGAAACACTGTTCGATACCTTTCCTCATCTCTAAAATCGGTAACTGAAGCCCCTGAAGAGGAAGAGCCTGATCAGGATATCTCTTCTGAAGAAACCCATAAATTTAATAACATTCTCACGGGATTCAATATCGACTATGCTCAGTCATCAGGTAAGTGGTCTTTTGCTATATATAGTGATTACCTAGAAAATGAAGAATACAGCGATCAGCTTGGATTCGTTGATTCCTCCTACACTAGGTTCTTTAGATATTCATCCATTGATTCGCACAAGGCTCACACTCTTAAGTATCGCTTTGAAAATAATATGGTCACAGATTTTGAAGCCTTATACGAGGAACATATCGAAGAAATGGATGAGGTAGTGCGTGGCTATATGCACATGAACGTTAAGTATGGAACAAAAGACACGCAAGCCTAGGTCAAAAGAGACCATCTCATACATGATGTCACGCATCCGTGGCAAAGATACGGGCATCGAAGTGACTCTAAGAAAAGAACTATATAAAAGAGGATATAGATACAGGAATAACACCAGCCATATTTTTGGCCATCCTGATCACTCAAA
>JAKSVD010000047.1 GCA_024408305.1 Bacilli bacterium
TAAAAACCGTTGAACTACAACGGCTTATCCGAGAATGGAGGAGATCCAGTCTCTGATTTCGTCTTCCCAATCATCTCCAAAATCAGGCCAGGTCCATTCTGGAGTGTTGTCTTCGCGGTTTAGCAAATCATTGAGAAGTTTCCAGAAATCATCGTTATCTTCCGCTTCTTCTTGTCCTGGGATTGGATCCATCTCGGAATATTTTGAGAAGTCTGGCTTCTTGATTTCTGAGGCCGCCTCTAAAATTGGAGTGAATTTGCCTTCCATTGCGATATATGAAAGATAACTTGAGGCATCTTCTTCAAGATTCGCTTTTTGATATTCATCGTCGAATTTAGCTTCAACTGTCAATGAGATAGAACGGAGTTCCTCATAAGTCCAGGAGATTCCCGCTTTTAAGGAGAATGATTCGATGGAATCTGCAAGATTATCGATTACAGATGAGACGCTGTCGATAATTATCTGGTTATAACCTGAATTTGAAAGAATATCAGTAACCATCGAAGATAATTCTTCAATATCGTTGACATTCCATTGGAGATAATACCCACTCTTAACTTGGGTTGGGTCAAAATAGCAGTAATCAGAACCGTTTTCACCATAGCTAGATTGGATACGGTCCACAAGCCAATTGACAACAGACCCCATTCTATTGGATACCGGGGTAAGTAAATTAAGGAGGAATTTTTCTCTTTCTCCTTGTGGCAGTTTTAATCTAGTTGGAAGTGACCAAGGTGTTTCCTCAACTGGCATAGAGATTTCTCCGCCTTCCTCAGGAACAACAGGTTCTTCCTCTTCTGGGAACGATTCCCTGATTAAAGTGTTCAACAATAATCTAAGCAATGCGGCATCGCTGAAATCAACATAAGCAGCTTCGGATTCTCCGTCATAATATGCGCTCAAACGAGGGACTTTTTGATAAACTTCAAGGTTATCAATGATCTGCCATAACTTGACCTTTTCAAGGTCTACTTCGGCTAGAAGTCCTTTTGGTGATGATGAATTGCATCCATTTAAAAGAATTGTGCCCTCTTCAATGTCTAGGCCAAATCCTGCGCTAGTCCATTTCTCCTCGCCCGTTTCTTCATCCTCACTCTTATTGGCCATGTTGATCATGACATCATAATCAAGGTTTTCGATTGGAGAATATAAGAATCCCGAATTATTTTGTTCGGCAATCTCTTCTAAATCGCCTCTTAGATAGCGGAAAGCCTTTTTTACTTTGATTTCTTCAGGCTCGCTAGATGAAATTGGATTGTACCAATTGGAGGATGATGAAGATGCGTTATTTGAACCGCAGGAAACAGCAAGCAAAGCGCTTGATGCTAGTAACATTACTGCGATGTTTTTCTTCATGGGTATTCCTCCTTCCCGTGTATTATAGTTGCTAAATAGCAAATGTTAATGATTTATTGATATAGATACATCAAAATGCCACCGGCAATACCAACATTTAGGGAATCTATCTCTGACATTTCAATTCTTACTCTAACATCAGATTCATCTACGATGTCGCGTGATACGCCTCTAGCTTCATTGCCCATAACTAGGACGAATTTCTTTTCTTTAATATCCACTTCTTTTGGAGGGACTGATGCTTTAAGGTCGGTTGCAATTATGTAATAACCTTGATCTTTAAGTTTGTTGATTTCGTTGATTCCAAGGTCTTTTGATTCTTTGATATTTAATTTAAAGATTGCTCCTTGCGATGCCATTAATGTTTTAGGCGTATAAACTCCACAAGAGCCTTTGCCTAAAATGACATCGTAATACCCGAATGCCAAAGCGGTCCTAAGAAGTGTGCCAACGTTTCCAGGGTCTCCCACTTCATCTAAATATAAAATTTTCTTTCCAAGTTCGTTTGTCTTTGATGGCTTCTTGCATAAAGCTACGATGCCTTCTGGATTTTTGGTGGTCGTCAATTTCTTGAGGATAGTCTCGTTAACAATATATGTTGGGACGTTGCTCTTATAATCTTTTAAGGTGAAGATATTTAAAGCAAGACCACTTTCGATGGCCATTTCAACCATATGGAACCCTTCTACTAAGAAGCATTCTCCCTTGCCGTCTAGATATGAGGCGGCATTCTTGATTCTTTTGTTGTCTTTGCTAGTAATAATTTCACTCATAGATGTGCCTCTTAAGTTTAGCATGTTTTTCCTTGTAATCAGGCATAAAAGATAACAACTTTTCGTAGAATTTGTACGAATGGTCGCGGATTGAATCGTGAGTGAGTTCGTGATAGATGACTGAATCAATTATTTCTTTTGAATAATGCACCAAACAAGTTGAGTATGTAATCGTCTTATTCGTGATGTTATTAACTCCATATCTAGACACCATTTTACGTACTTTGTAGGTGTATGGTGTTTTGACTCCCATAAGGAGAGCAATTTGCCCACTTTTGCCCACAATATACTCAAAGAGTATATCTTTTAGTATTTTTTGTTGCTTTTTCTCTTCAAATAAATGGAATCCAGGGTAACTTTCCTTCTTTCCGAAGATATAAACATAATCCTTTCCTATTGGTTCTTCGTATTGGAAGCGTTTGAGGAGTCCAGGAATATGCTTCTGAATGCCTTGTTTTATATATTCTTTACTTGTGTTATTAGGAACCGAGATGTTTATCGTCTTTCCATCACGCGAGATTGAAAAACGGAGGGTTCTCTTCCTCTTCCATGTTACGATTGCAGGGTAAGTCTTGCCCTCCACTACAACATTCCATCTTTCAGTGACGTTTCTCATGCTTTTAGTTTAATCATTTTTGGATTTGTATGGCAATACTCTTCTAAAGAAGATATACTCTTGCAGTATGGAAAAGATATTGATTAGCCCTTGCTTATTGGGCGATAACGTTAAATGGAATGGCGGAAACAATTATTGGCCATTCGTCGAAAAGCTTAAAAAGCATTATGAATTAGTGCCATTCTGCTCAGAAGTCGCAGGTGGATTAACCACTCCAAGACTCCCTTCAGAAATCAGAAATTCGTCTGTCATCAATAAAGAAGGCAAGGATGTTACATCTCATTACACTGATGCAGCAAAACAGGCTGTTCAGATCTGCAAATTATTAGGTATTAGAATTGCAATCCTCAAAGATGGGTCCCCTGCTTGTGGATCACGTCAGATCTATAACGGCAAATTCGAAGGAATCAAAATTGAAGGACTTGGAATAACCGCTAGAGCGTTGATCAACGCAGGCATCAAAGTCTATGCTGAATCAGATAACTTAGAATTCTTGCTACCTAACCTAGGAAAAGAAAAAGCCATCCTCAAAAAGAATCTCGAGAAACAGAAAGAGAAGGAAGAGGAAAAGGCTAAGAAGACAAGAAAGAGAACCTCTGCTCCTGAGGGAGAAGAAAAGAGCGAGAGAAAACCTCGCGGAAGAAAACCATATGGAGAGAAGAAATCCTATGGAAAGAAACCATCCTATAGAAAGGATGGGGAGGATAGAGGCGAGAAAAAGTCCTATTCAAAAGGACCACGCGACTCTAAATCTTTCGACAAGAAGCCTAGACGTTCATTCGGAAACAAGAAGGATGGAGAAAAGAAGTCATATGGGTCAAAAAGATCGTATGGCGACAAGAAGAAATCCTTCGGAGATAAGAAATCTTATGGTGCCAAGAAATCATTTGGACCTAAGAAATCTTACGGAAATAAACCTGCCGGTAGACGGCCATCTAAAAAAGGAGAATAAAAATTTATGAAAAGCGATACTAAAGTCTTGATTCAAAAGATGTCGGGTGTCGCTCTTTTAGCAGCTTTATCCTATGTGTTCACAGCATTCCTCGCAATCCCATATGCTGGCGGGGCTGGATATTTCAATTTCGGTGATCTCGTGAATCTGCTTGGAGCGATGTTGTTAGGTCCAATCGAAGGAATGTGTATTGGAATACTCGGAGGAACTCTTGCTGATTTAACCATGGGCTACGCGATGTTCGCCCCATGGACAATGCTTGCTAAAGGTTCTATGTCACTAGTTGCAGGAATCGTGTTCCATCTATTAAAAAATAAGAAATACATCAAATACATTGCCCCTTTTGCTGGAGCCGTATTTGGTGTTCTCGCGTACGTGCCTGCGTACATAATTATATATGGTGCAGAATCGATAATTGCTTCCACTCCATTTGACTGCGTTCAGTGTTTTGGACGCGCTATATTAGCAGTTGGTATTTATATCCCACTATCCAAAATAAAAATATTTCAGTATAAGTAGTTTTTGAGCTTAAAATATTACAATTGTTTTGACAGTTTATTCTAGAAGCGAAATTATCGATAGTAGGTAATTTTAACAATCATTTATATCAGCGAAGGTTGATTAAAACCTAAATCCGAACCTATTTGGATGTCACCCTTCGCTGTAACTTCACTATGTGTTGTCGCAACTTCGATAAATCCATTCTCTGGTTCGTACAAAACTAAATAGTAATTGATACTCCTTATATCTAGGGAGCTATCAATTGTCTTAAAATAGGGTACTTGTTTTTATAATAGCCCGTTTTTCTTTCACCCGTTTCTTCATCCATTTCTCTTAATGCAACAGACTGAAAATAGGCCCACATATATTTCTCAGTAGGATTTGTGTATTTAATACAGTAATCATCATACACATCTTTAGGAAACAATTTTGTATAACGATAAGATCCATTCAATAAATCTAACCAACGTTGATATGTTGCATCAAAATCTGGGCAGATATCACTACTGAGAACTGAAAAATCAACTGTATCGACGTCATTTTCGCTAATCAAGAAACATTCATAAAATTCCCGTCCGTTTCTTAAGTACGAGGCTCTCAATTCCCAATCGGATTTAAAAAACGAAGTATCAGTTTCTCGGTTCAAAATTTGTGCAACATCAGGTTGGGGGTAATTTTTGGTAAATAAAGCAATCAAACTCGCACCAATTAGACATGATTTGAGAATAAAACGCCACGTAGAAAATTTTGACATTAGACCTAGGCCCGTGCAAATAAAAACTAAAGTCCATTTTGTAATTTTTGCAAAGGAGTTTGACTTGCTCATGGTTATATTAAACAAAAAATACAAAATGAAGACAAGGGTATTGATTTATACGATGAACATAGGCTTTCGCTAAATCGCACCAGAGATATATTTAAAAACGTTTCTCTTAGAACAATAATGTTAACTGTTCTACCTAGATGTTTTAGCTTTTGATTCAATAGGCATAAACATCAACGAAATCAAAGCGACAATAATAATAGCTACTAAAGAATATGCAAAAATCGGAACCATATTTGTTGGATCCGTTCTTTGGCACGCAAGTATTGCAGAGCCTAAACCATTCGTGGTGCTACCAGAGATTACTTCTGCCATTATTTCAATTTTAAAGGAAAGAGAGAAGGAAGAAGCAACACCAACTAATATAAAAGGAATTATCGATGGCAACTGGACTTTTAGGATCCTGGTTAATAGATTAGCTCCATCAATTCTTGAGGCATCAATTAGAGTCCTATCAACGTTTTCAAAGCCTCTAACCACCGCTTCATAAATAATGGGCATAGAGATTAAAGTGACCATTGCAATTGGCGCATTCCTCGCTCCTGCTAACACTAAAAAGAGGAACACAAGAGATGCTGTTGGAATCGATTTCATCACGGAAAATATAGGCGCCATCACGATTTTTGCATTAGGAAGCGTTCCTGCAATTGTTCCTAAAACTAGAGCAGAAACAAAAGAAATTGCAAAGCCAATGAATGTCCTGAGGATAGAATAACCCATACATTTATAAACGTATGGTTTACCAAGCAAAACGAAAGTTTCCCTGATGGTGCTAACCGGGTCAGGGAATATCATGGTGTTCTCATCAATTAAAGCCGAAATGATTACCCAGCCTAATATAAAGATGACAACACCAAACAATGAATATAGAGATTTTTTAAGCGATGACCTCATCTGAAATAGCATCCATCCCAAAGATTGAGATAAAGGAATTTATATCGTCCTTGATATCTCTTGCTCTCTTAAACCCTAAGCCTAATCCGTTATTTTGGGATAAGACTGCCTTTGCAGCGTTTGCGGCTATTCCAAACTTTGCTTTAGCCTCGTCTTCGCTGATCTTAGACATTCCCTCCACCACTTTATTAGGATCTTCAACGGCCGCATTGATATCATTTTCTAAAGATTTCAAATATGACTCAATAGAATATTCTTCCTGATTTTTCACGAATAAAGAGGCCTGGATCATAGATTTATTGCCTGATTTTTCTTTATATAATTCCTGGACATTAGCATAAACACCGGCCTTACCATATGTTTTTGCATTAGCGTTGTTCAAGGTTGCAAATAAGACAGGCTGTGCAACAAATACGTAGTCAACATCGCTACCAGTTGCAACATTCTTTCCGCTAGCTAAACATGCAGCTGCATCTGATACTGCAGTGACATATTCAATTGATGAATCGTATGTATCACCATAGATATAATGCCAGATCAAATCAGGAGTCTGATTTTGTCCAAATAAGACAATTTTATCGGTAGGATCTAATGTTTTGTTTTCATCGTGTCCTGTTGAGGCAATAAAGAAATTGCCGAATGTAAGAGTTGAATGCATCTTGAATGGCGCACCATTCTTGATTGCTTTTAATCCTGAAACTGTATCGATAACAACTGCATCATAAGGCGATGATGAGGTTAAAAAGGACACGATATTTGATGGAGTTCCATTTGTTTCGAAATTCTCATCTATAGCGTGGTTATAGAAAGCGACTGATGGGGCCCCCGTTGGACAGATGACCTTAACATTGTCTTTCTCCACTTTTGTAATGCTTGCAGGACCATCAGATACCGGCCATCCTAGAACATGATTTCCACATGATGCCATAAATAGAATCATTGGTAATGCGATTAATATATTCTTTTTCATAAACTAAGCTCCTTGCTTATGGACATATTATATATGTGTAGTGATATAATTACTGTGATTTGAATCACACTATGGAATATATTGAGAAGTTATTAGAGAGTTATAAAGATAAAATTAGATCCTACAAAAAAGGGATGTATATCGCGAGAGAAGGTGAAAGATGCTCATTTATTGGAATAGTAATTGAGGGGTATATCAAAATATCATCAATCTCTTCTAATGGAGATGAAATCTTCTATAAACATTTATATTCTGAGGATATGTTTGGCAATAACCTCCTCTTCTCCTCAAATCCAGTTTATAAAGGGGATGTTGTTACAATGGAAGATACTAGAGTCTTTTTATTCGATAAGGAGACATTCTTAAATCTTCTAACAACAGACAAGGAATTCTTAGAAAGTTTCCTTTTCTATCAAAGCGAGGACGCTAAAAGACTTAACCAGACTGTTAAACTCTTATCAATGGATAAAGCCGAGGACAGGCTATTCTATCTCCTTAGACACAATAGAAATGGACTTAAATTCAAGAATATGTCCACTTTAGCCCTTCAACTAGGCTTAACTAGAGAATCCACTTCCCGTTTAGTTCATAGATTGCTTAGGGAAGGTCAAATATATATCGTTGATAACCTTATCTTTTAGATAAGAAAAGAGCCATTCATGCGAATGACTCTTATATTTATGGTTGAAGCTTATTTAAGCTTGTGGCCACGGTTGTTATAAGTTGTGTGGAGAAGTTCGTGAGCCTTGTGTGAACCTGGCTTACCAAGATATTCATCATAGAGAGCTTTGACCTGAGCGTTCTCGTGTGAACGTCTGATGTGCTGTCTCTCGTCTTCTGAATAGAGGGCTGCAGCTCTCTTTTCCTTATATGTATCCTCGATATCGATTGATTCGAATGGGAGGAAACATGATCTGACATATGGCTGACCACCACCATTGATACATCCGCCTGGGCAACCCATGATTTCGATGAAGAGATATGGGGACTTGCCTGCTCTAATGTCATCAAGTAATGGCTTAGCGCACTTCATTGATGATGCAACTGCAACCTTGACCATTGTTCCGCCGATGTCGAAGGATGCTTCCTTGACACCTTCCATTCCACGGACTGGCTTGTTCTCAAGGAGGAAGTCATTATTATTGCCTGTTAACCAGTAGTAAGCAGTTCTTAAAGCTGCTTCCATAACACCGCCTGTTGCGCCGAAGATAACGCCTGCACCTGAATACTCGCCCATGATATCCTGGTCGAATTCCATATCTGGAAGTCTATTGAATTCAAGACCTGCACGTGTGATGTAGGTTGCGAGTTTTCTAGTTGTCAGGCCTGCATCGACATCTTTGCCGCCGTTAACAGCGTTTTCTGGTCTTTCTTTCTCAAACTTCTTAGCAGTACATGGCATGATTGAGACAACGAAGATGTCTTCTGGTTTCAAGCCGTTCTTTTCTGCGAAGTATGATTTGATGACAGCGCCTTCCATTTCGTGTGGGGACTTGCAGCTTGAAACGTGATCAAGGATGTCTCCATAGTACTGTTCAGCGTAGTTGATCCAGCCTGGTGAGCAGGATGTGATCATTGGGAGGACTCCACCATTCTTGACTCTTTCGAGTAATTCTGTTGCTTCTTCCCAGATTGTTAAGTCAGCTGCAAAGTTTGTGTCATAGACACGGTTGAAGCCGAGTCTCTTAAGAGCGCAAACCATCTTGCCGGTGACAGGAGTTCCAATTGGCATACCGAATTCTTCGCCAAGTGCAGCTCTAACTGCTGGAGCGGTCTGAACGACCATGAACTTGCCAGCTTTGAATGCTTCGTCGATTAATTCGATTTCGCCTTTTTCCATCAATGCGCCTGTTGGACAGACATTGACGCACTGGCCACACTGTAAGCATGCAACTTCGTTGAATGACTTGTTGTATGCTGGGCCAACGATTGTCTTGAAGCCACGGTTCTCGAAGCCGAGGATGCCGATGCCCTGGACATTCTTACACTGTTCGATGCAACGTCCGCAGAGAATGCACTTTGAGGTATCTCTGATGATTGATGGAGCAACATCGTCGTATGTAACTGGTGTTTTCTCACCCTGGAAGACGCCTTCTCTAGCGCCAACTAAGTGAGCAACTCTTAAGAGTTCGCAGTGATTGTTCTTCTTGCAAGCCTGACAGTTCATGTTGTGGTTTGAAAGGAGTAATTCGACTGAAACTCTGCGAGCTTCTGTTGCCTTCTGAGAAGAGATGGAGATTTCCATGCCTTCTGAGACAGGATAAACGCATGAAGCAACAAGGCCTCTTGCGCCCTTGACTTCAACTAAGCAAACACGGCATGATGCCTTTGAGCACTGGCCATGGTTGAAAGTGCAAAGTGATGGGATGTTATATCCGCACTGCTTTGCTGCTTCAAGGATTGTGAGACTGGAGTCGACAGTATATGCGATTCCGTCAATTTTGATATTAACTAATGCCATTGTTGTCTACTCCTTATTTCTTATAGATTGCGTGGAATGGGCAAGCTGAGATACAGGTTCCGCATCTTACGCACTCTTTTGTATTGATCTTGTATGGCTCTTTGCCTGGAACGCCAGTGATACAGTTGACTGGGCAGTTTCTAGCGCACTTTGAGCACTTCTTACACTTGGTCTCATCAACGTGATATGAGATGAGGTTCTTACAGACGTGCGCTGGACATGTCTTATCAACGATGTGAGCAACATATTCGTCTCTGAAGTGTGTAAGGGTTGATGTGATTGGATTTGCAGCTGTCTGGCCAAGAGCGCAGAGTGAGCCGTTCTTTGTGACTGATGCGAGTTCTTCGAGTCTATCGATATCTGAGAGTTCGCCTTCGCCATTTGTGATCTTTGTT
>JAKSVD010000048.1 GCA_024408305.1 Bacilli bacterium
GATTGTTGAAGCATTTTCAGCTTCAAGAACTGCTGTATCTTCTGTGATATCAAGTGGATGTGCTGAGACGATAACGCCTAAGTTACCCCAGAATTCATTTGGCTGTGAAGCGGCTGGATTTGAATAAACTGCATAATCCTTACCGGCGTTTACAAATGGTGTTTCTTTTGTGTTAAGTTCAACATCCATCTTGCAGTCTGCCTGACTGTTGGATTTGATGTTAAGGTGAGTGTTGTAGTTGCCTGGAGCTAGGGATGAGATATTTGCTTTAACATAACCCTTATCGCCTCTAACAACCATTTCTACCATGCCTTCCTGGTTATCTAAGCGAGTATTTGTCCAGCTGCTTGTATTCTGGAACTGAAGGAATGGTGTATATGCTTTGAAATCAACCTCTGAGCATGAGAGAGTGCCACCGATTAAGACAAATGTCTTGCCTTCATCTGCGCCGGTTCCTGCTTCGAAGAATGCTTCTGCAAGTTCAACTGGTGGAAGTTCATCTGCGATTAAGGCATTGACGTCATCACGGAAATAGAGCTTATATCCGTTTGACTTGACCTTAGTTCCGCCGATCTGTGATCCAGCTGTAGAACCATTTGTCTGACCCTTTAATGTTGCGGTGATATCAGAATAGAAGCCTTTAGGACCTGCATAGACTGAGTAAGCGCCTGCAGCAAGAGTGACTGTTGAGACGTCAATCTTAACTTCGAATTTGCCATCAGCTGCTACTGTTGGGACGTATTTATAGTCAGCATCTGCTGGAGTTTCTGATCCAACAAGGAATCCGCCATCGCCAGCATCAACGCTATCGACTTTCTTATGAGCAAGGGCAAATGCCATGTTGCGGTTAGCAGCTTTGACATTCTCCATTGTGCCAGTAATCTTGATCATTGCCTTATCAGCTTCCGCGACCAAGTCGATTCCATCATAAGTGACGACTGGTGTCTTTGGTTCCTGAGCTGGAGCTTCCTCGATTAAGACGAAGCGGACTGATTCGATGATTAATGAATATCCGATGTTACCGTGTTCGAGTTTGATTGTTGTCTGGTCATAGTCAACTGTGACACCCTTAGCGTTTAAGCCTGGGTTGAATTCTGTTGCAGTATAGCCAAGATCTGCCCATGTTTCTGTAACATTTGGATCGTATTTTGTATCTCCAATTTCAACCCAATAACGGAATGGTGATTCTGTTTCCTTATCGCCAGTTGATTCTGTTTCTGTCTCCCACATGTTGTTCCAGACTCTGGTGCCATGTGTTGCATATGTCATTTTTGCAATGATTTCGATATCGTATTTGCCTGCTGGAAGCTGACCTTCTTCGATTTCCCAGACTGATTGTGAAGTTGCAGTTGGGCCATTTGCGTCTGGCTTACCATTCATCTTGGTGCCTGGCTTATTCCAACCTGCAGCATCTGCGATATCAAGACGATATGCCTTGTGATCGTCGCATGTTTCAGGAGTGATCTTTCCTGTTTTGGTTCCGGCTACCCAAGCATGTGTGTGCTTGACTGGAGCCTGTGATGAGCTGCTTGATGAGACTGGTTTATCTTCTTTGCTTGATGAGACTGGTTTCTCTTCTTTGCTTGATGATGGTGTCTCTGCTTTGCTAGATGAAGCAGGGGTTTGCTGAGATGAAGTAGGCTCATTGTTTCCGGAGCTTACTGGATCTGCTGGTTTGCCACAAGCTGCTAAAAGCATAGAAGCTGAAAGCAACCAAATAGCTGTTGATTTTTTCATATTTTTCTCCCTTTCGTCGCCAAAAAATGAATTAAAATCTTTGGCGTATTTATTAATTGAGTCTATGTTGCCACCTCAAAAGGCATAGAACACAAATCTTGCATATAGTTGCAATTTTATTGCATAAACTTACAAACTTAGCCCATTAGAACAAATTCACCATAAAAAAATGCGCCCCAGTTAAGAGACGCATTGATCAATATTTAACTTAAGCTAGAAGTGAAGCTAAGTCAGCTGCTGGAACAGTATAGACCTTATCGCCCATCTGGCCATAGTTGATCTTAACTGAAGCAGAACCATCTTCTTCAACCGTCACTGTTGCGGTGTAACCTTCAACTGTGATCACGAGTTTTCCATCTGCCTTGCTCCAAGTGCCTTCTTTGACTGTCTGAGCGTAGTTTGTCCAGCCTGTTGTGACCTTTCCATCCTCTGTGAATTCGAGGATGAATGGCTTGCCCTCGGCTGAAGAGGCTACTTCGTAGTGGAGTTTAGAACCATTAGCCTTAATAGCGTTATACTGTTCTGCGCTTAAGGTATAAACCTTATCGCCCATCTGACCATAGTTGATTGTTACATCAACCGTTCCGTCGGCCTTATAGTCAAATGTTGTTTTATAACCTTCAACATTGAATGAGATATTACCGTTGAAGCATGACCATGTTCCTGATTTAACCGTCTGAGCGTAGTTTGTCCAACCTGTTGATAACGTCCCATCTCCATTGATATCAAGGACGAATGGCTTACCTTCTGCTGAAGATGCGACTTCAGCGTGGATTGGAGTCTCGTTTGTTGCTAATGCTGCATACTGAGCCGCGCTCAATGTATAGGTCTTGTCGCCCATCTGTCCATAGTTAACGGTGATTGATGCGCTGCCATCTTCATTAAGGACGCACTTGGAAGAATAACCAGCCACTGTAATGACGATTTTCCCGCCAAATACGGTCCATGTGCCGTCTTTAACTGTCTGTGCATAATTTGTCCATCCAGTTGTAACTGTGCCGTCAGACTTGATATCTAAAATGAATGGCTTACCTTCTGCTGAAGATGCTACTTCAAGGTGAATATCAGAGCTTGCTGGCTTTAATGCGGCATACTGCTCTGCGCTTAAGGTATAAGCCTTATCTCCCATCTGTCCGTAGTTGATAGTGATAGAAACCGTGCCATCTTCATTTGCTGCAACTGTAGATGTGTAACCCTCTACAGTGATGACGAGACTATCGCCTTCAAATGACCATGTTCCTTCTTTAACTGTCTGTGCATAGTTTGTCCAGCCTGTTGTGACTTTTCCATCCTCTGTGAATTCGAGGATGAATGGCTTGCCCTCGGCTGAAGAGGCTACTTCAAGGTGAAGTGGGGTAGCAAGTGTCTTGAGGAATGAATACTGATCTGCATTCATTGAATAGGTCTTCTCGCCCATCTGTCCGTAGTTAACGGTGATAGCAACAGTGCCATCTCCCTTATATTCGCATGCGCTTGTGTATCCATCTACATTAATGAAGATAACTCCATTGAAGATGCTCCAAGTGCCATCTTTTACTGTCTGAGGGTAATTTGTCCAGCCAGTTGTAAGACTGCCATCTTCTTTGAATTCAAGGATGAATGGCTTATCTTCAACTGAAGATGCGACTTCTAAGCGGATGCTTGAATATGAGATTTTTGCATTTGCGATAAGGATATCTACGACTGATTTTGAGATCGTGAATTCCTTAGACCCCATCTGTCCGTAGTTAACAGTGGCGGTGAGGCTACCATCAACGTTAGCAACGATAGTGGTCTCATAATCAACATCAATGACGATTTCTCCATCCTTAACGGACCATTTGCCATCCTTGAGTGTCTGAGAATAATTTGTCCATCCAGTTGTTAGAGTGCCATCATCTCTAAATTCGATGACGAATGGCTTATCTTCGATTGAAGATGCAACCTCAACTGTAATTGGCTTAGAATTCTTCTTTGCCTCAGCAAGCTGTTCCTTGCTCATTGAATAGGTCTTCTCGCCCATCTGTCCATAGTTAACAGAAATTGATACTGAACCATCGGAATTCAATGTGCTTGATGATGCATATCCATCGACATTGATGACGATTGAATTGCCGAATGAATACCATGTACCTTCCTTAACGGTCTGGGCATAGTTTGTCCAGCCAGTTGAGCGTGTTCCATCTGGGTTAAGATCTAAGACGAATGGCTTATCTTCGATTGAAGATGCGACTTCTAAATGGATTGCCTTTGCCTCTTCCTGGCCTGGGTTATCCTCAACCTCGGTTGCAGGAACATATAATCCCCATTCCTCGACCACTGTCTTAAGCGCACCGATCTTGATTGTGAAACCTGATTCGGTGACATAGAAAGTAGGGGATGTTGCGTTAAAGCTTGTGCCTAACCACTGAGCGAACTGGCTCTCTCCTCTTAAGTCAAACTGCATGTGAGAACCGTTGTTATTAGCGTACATATAGCCTAAGCCATTGACGCCTCTAACGATGTCATACGTCTCTTCTGGTTTTGCCTCATCTGGCACGATTCCCTTTTCATTATCGGCAATCGTGTAAGTGGATGAACCATAGAATGCACCGGTTGTCTGCTCGGCGTTATTTGAGTTTGTTGCCTGTGAATAGACGATGTATGTTCCATTATCTAAAGTGATAAGGGTCTTCATTGTGATTCTTCCCTGAGTGGTCTTTGTTGAATAGACTCTTCTTCCCTCAGGTGCGCCTAACACCTCGCTTGAATCACTTGTTCCGCCCATGACAAATGTTCCATCTGCCATAAGTGCGAAATCATATGAGGAATATTTCATCTTATAGACTTCATCACGTGTTGGGAGGTCACCGGCATCTTCCTTGGTTAGGTATTCTGCGTTATAGTGCTGGAACCCTCCGTTATTGGTGTTTATAGAATAAACGCCGATTCCAGGAGTAACGGTAACGATATTTCCTTCACGTGAATAGTCACCTGACATATGGAAAAAGTCGCTAGAATATGAGGAACTTGCAGTTGTTATTTCCTCATAATGAGTTAATTCATATTTATCTTTTGCGGTGAAAACAAGTAAATCTGTTGTCTTCTTATCGCCCTCTTCCTTAATGGTCATATAGACCTGCTTATGGAAGCTCTCTTTCTCAACAGGTCCAACATCTGTTTTTCCGTTTTCGAATCTAGAGATGATGTCTTTGGTTCTGATTCCATCGTAGATTGAATAGACAAGACGTGAGATGCCGCCTGAGAAGATAAGTCCGATCGCAGCCACTGAGGAGCCAGCGATGATCAATGTTTCTTTTAATGCCTTTTTCATTGCTATTTCCTCCTATTAGATCGATGGATCGACTTCAAGATCAGGCTCTTTCTTTGGAGCCTTGATGAATCCAATAATCGTCAATGCGCCAAACACTAAGGTTGCGATTGATGAATAGATGATTCCGTCGATGATTGTGAACTGCCACCAGTTGAGCTTTGGTACATAGATACCCTGGACATTCATCGCATTTGAATTTGCAACTGTGTAGAAGATTCTATGTGCAGCCTGTCTCATTGCTAAGACTAAATGGACGTCGTTAACAGATGGATCTGCTGCGTTATATGCCAAGAGCTGATATGCCTGAGTGGTGGTTGATGAGGAGTCGAATGTATCGGTTCCTGCAAGAACGCCTAACAATCCATCATATGTGCCTCTTGCGTGTTCTGTTGTTGCATAAGATGTTGTGGTGTAGTCAGAGATACCGAATCCCTTGCAGCCCCATTCGTTTCTTAAGACATTTGTCATAAGACCTTCATGAGCTCCGCTCCAGACGACTCCGACTCTAGCAAATGCGTTCATGACGTTATATGCTCCGCCCTCGACTACTGCGTGTTCGAATGGCTGGAGATAGACTTCTCTAATCGCCTGCTCGTTTGTGAATGTTGAAATTGAACGGCAGTTTGTTTCGCAGTCGTTCAATGCGAAGTGCTTTAAGAAGACATAGACGCCTTTTGACTGGATGCCCTCAGTCTCGCTAGCGGCGATCTTGCCTGCTAAGAAACCATCTTCTGAATAATATTCGAAGTTACGTCCGGCATAAGCGGTTCTATGTGTGTTCATTGCAGGACCATATAATCCTGAATAACCTGCCCATAAGCCGTCTTCTCCGATATGCTCGCCAACTTCCTTCATGAGGTCAACGTTCCAAGTTGCCGCCATGATGTTTTCATCTGTATACGCGCAAAGTGTGACTGAGCTGCCGAAGATATCAGTTAATTTTGCGGAGAATCCCTGAGGTCCGTTTTCATCATGTGTTTCTGGTTTTGCAACAGATTCAACCATGATTGTGCCGTGATATCCAACGCCAATTAAATTGGACATTTCTTCGTATGATACCTGATTAAGGAGGTCATCCCATCTTGGATCATCATAATCAAGTCCTGACATATCAGATAGCTTGTATGCTGTATCCTTTGATTCCATCTTAGGCATCTCTTCGCCCTCGACTACGACCTTTTCGTATTTCTTCATGCCGGTCATCTCGTGTCTCATCTTTTCGTTGAGCTCGATCTGGAATTTGCTTGTTGGCATTGTTCCAGTCCAGTTAGAACGTGAGACATATGGCATGTCCTCAATTCCATATGTTGAGAGTTCAGCGGAATCGAACTGGTTGACGATGTCATAGCCCTCTTCGCTGCTCTCATATGATTTTGCGTATGTTGTGAAATCAGCATTCTCGTGCCATGTATAGACAAGATTTCCATCTCCAGTTGAAGTGGTCTTGTGTCCTGCCGCATACATACCAGAGCATGATTTCTTAGCTAAAACGTTATTCAATGCATCATGTGCATCGGTTCCAATTGTTAAATAATAGTCACCCTCGTCCATGATGTATGTTCCTGCACCCTTTCTGTCATAGGTGCGGAATTCACTCTTATCAACAACAATCTTAACTGTCTCTGTCTTTCCAGGTTCGATGACATCGGTCTTATCGAATCCGCACAATTCAATAGCGGCTTTCTCGATTCCGTTTGCCTTATCATAGTCTGTGTATTCGGACTGGAAATAGACTTCGACTACATCCTTGCCCGCAACAGAACCATTGTTGGTAACATCAACTGATACCTCAATTGCCTTATTGTCGTTAACGGACTTATATGTAACATTTGAATATTCGAATGATGTATATGAAAGTCCATAGCCGAATGGATATGCAACATCATCAAGATACTTATATCCTGAAGTATTTCCCTTGCCCTCAATCATATCGGCGTATCTTGTCTCGTAATATCTATATCCAACGTAGATACCTTCCTGATATGCATTGAAGAACATGTTACCGTCAAGGTCACCGCCAGATGAACCTGTCATCAAGCCTGAGCATTTCCATTTGCCGGTCTTAGGATCATTTGATGCGCCTAAAGCCTCTGCATTTGACCAGATCTCTGAATAGAAGTTGGCCATTGCTGGGTTTGTGGTATTGTCGTTGCAATATGTATCAACTAGTCTACCTGATGGATTTGAATTGCCCACTAATAAATCAGCAACGCCATATAATCCAACGGTGCCTGTATAGCCAATCCACATTGCGGCATCAACATCGGAATTCTCCTCTGTTAAAAAATCGCATTCTAGCGGGTTAGCGGAGTTGATTAAGACGATAACCTTACCAAACTGTTTCTTAGCTTCCTTGATGACTTCTCTTTCCTGAATTGTCAATTCAAGTGAGTTGCCGGAACCATTGACTGTTTCATCGGCATTTCCCTGTGAATCAACGCTTGATGGAAGGTCATACATTTCGCCGCCTAAGCGGGAAACCACCATGATTGCGGCATCATTATAATCGTGGAATGATTCAACAACGCCTTTCTGCGATGTAAGTGTGGCCCATGGGACTTCGTTAACTGCATATGAACCCTTGACTGAGCCGTCGCCTCCACGGATGGAGTTATCGCCCTTTGCTGGGTTTGTCTTATATGTTTCTTTTTCTGTCCAATCCTTATAGGTATTCCAGACTGCCTTATTGACCTTGACGCCTGATCTCTCTTCAAGTGCGTCTTTGATTGTGAGATATCCGTTTGCGGACTTAAGTGCGCTAGGGTATTTCTTGACGTCCAATGTTGCATCGATATCAGCTGAGCCGGTACCGCAGACGAGCATATTGGTTGATGAATGTCCTAAGATTGTGACATTGGCATTCTTTGATAGTGGAAGAGCGCTGTTTTGGTTCTTTAGCAAGACACAGCCTTCCTCTGTTAATCTCTCTGCGATCTTCTTGTCGGATTCCTTAACCTCTTCCTGTGATGAATAATCACTCTTGAATAGAGGTTCCTTATCCTTATCCTCATCAGTTAAGATGACTTTTGAACCACTGAGGTTAAAAGCCTGGTTGATGACGTTGGTATACTGCCCGGTGACGGCCCAGCCGACACTGAAAGCGGCAACCAACACAGCACTGACTGAGGTCAATGCTATCCAGCGTGCAGGAATTTTCTTCTTGTTTGCTTTCATATTATCTCCTTTATTAGCCATTCGCTTGAAAAGCAATTGCCACGATCAAGAAGATCCGCACCAAAAAGATTTTCCATAACGTTTAGCTCTATCCACGATTTTTGCAATTTTACGTGCGCTACACAACGTGAGCGTATAAAATTGATTCATAAAAGAGATATTTGTATCATGAGAAAAGTCCAGCAGTATTTGATTGATGCCTTATTTGAATTGCTCAAGAACGAGGAACTAGACGACATCACAATCAACAAACTTATCAATAAAGCAGGAGTCTGCCGAGCCTCATACTATAGGAATTTTTATCTTCTAACAGACATCATAAAACGCTATGTCACCGACTTATTCCAGAACATCATCAAGAACTATCCTCTTGATATCGATCATCTCGAAAATCAGCTTACCGGATTCTATCACGAACTCTATAAGGAGAAGGAGAAGCTCGCAATCCTTGGCAAACGCAATCTCTTACATCTCTTAGACGATGGGTATGACTTACTTGTCACCACCCACATCAAAACCAAGGGGAGATATAGAGATGAATACCAAACCTCTTTCTTTGTTGGCGCTTGCGCATTCATGATCAAAGCCTGGATTAAGAATAATTTCAGGGAATCTCCAAAAGAGATGGCCCTTATTAACCTTGAGAATATCTTCGGCACAAAAGGAGGATATTCCAAGAGATGACCAACAAGAAAAGAGACATCGTTGCCTCCTGGTGGATAATCCTAACAAGCTTATTCATTGCTAGTTTCAGCGCTCTTTTCATGCTAACCGAGAACCCATACATCATTTTTCTCATCATCTATTGCGCGTTCCTCCCCTTAGTGGTCACTCTACCAATTGCAATCTATTTCAGATGGAGAACCAAATTCTATTGGTATGACGGACTTGAGTACCGTAGACCAACAAACGGTGTTGTCTTTGGCTACACCACAAACGATGATGAAGCTAAAGTGGCTAAAATCCTCCAGTTCAATGGAGGCTCATCATCATACCTCTTTAACAATGTAGTCCTCCCATACTCCAAAGGAGGAGAACTTCAAATTGACCACATCCTCCTATCAGAGGCGGGCGTGTTTGTAGTGGAAGTCATTCCAGTTGAAGGAACGATAAAAGGAAATCTAGAAGACCCTAAATGGACCCTCAATAGAAAGAAGGAAATTGATAATCCGACAAACGATAATCTAGCTAGATGCACCGCGGTAAGAGAAGCAATAGGGGATGTAAAATGCCCAGTCTTCTCTTGTATCGTCTATACGAATGCAAACACAAGATCCCTTAGATCAGTAAATATCCTCAATACCCGTTGGTTAAAGAAGCTATTAGTCCATCATTACATCCGTCATCACGTCGCAATGACTGATTTAGTCGTTATGGCGGATAGGATAGTAAAAAAGAGAATCCTCTCAGAAGAGGCAGAAGCGCTTCTAAAATCATATCGAGCAGATCAGCAAAAGCGAATCAAGGAAATCGAAGAACAGATTAGAAAAAATAAAGAACACACAAAGAAACTTT
>JAKSVD010000049.1 GCA_024408305.1 Bacilli bacterium
TGACGAATTTTTAAATCGTAACTATCAATTTTTATGTTACATTTGTACATATAATTTCGTTTTGACCTTATTTAGCAAAACCTTAAAAATATATGTTATGAATTTGTGCTTTTTTCTTTTAAAAGGCAAAAAATTTTTAATACCATTTAAATGGTTATTGTTCTTCTTTTTTATGAACGTTTGTTCTTTTCCGCGCAAAAAACGAGATTTTCTGTCAACCATAAATTTTTCAATTTTGTTTTATTTTACCTATTTAAAATGTATATATTGACGTTTTTTCTATCATTATTGATTGCACATTTGTTCTTTTCTTGCTAGATAACTAAAAATCACGCTATCCCTTAAATGGAAAACGTGATTTTTTTCATCTTTTTTTTCATCTTTTTTGATTTTTTTGTTTTATTTAAATAGATTACTGACTTTATTTTCTAATTCCGGCCAGACATCTGCGTTTTTCTTGTTATTCCAACTTAGATCGCCATTTTCTGAGATTAAAAATTCTGAATAACCTTGTAACAGTTGTTCGCCTGTTCCTCTTGTTGCAACGTTATAGCTGCTGTACCCGCTAGATTGGCAATAACCCAATCGAACGCCTTTATAATTCAGAACAAAATCGTTGATGTGATCGTGGCCAGCCACCACCGCTTGAGTAGAGCCAATCTCGAGTATCTTTTGAAACAATCCTGAGTTATGGCCAGAAAAACATATGGTCTCTCTTCTAACGCCAAAGAGTATTTGATTGCCATCTTCCACTTTTGAATAATCTGGGGTATTTCCGGTTACCGCATTTTCTCCCGTCAATAGCTCATACGCTTCTTTATATTCTTTAAGAGGTATATGCGTAAACATCATGGATTTAACAGTTTTGTTGTATGAAGAAGAGATGTCGTTAATCACTTCCACATACCAGTCTATCTGCGATTCTTTTATGTAATCGTAATAATTACATTGAGGATCCTCTATCTCCTCTTTATATCTATTAAGGTCTTCCTGACTCATGTATGCCCCACCATCAATGAAAAACAAAGATTGAGCGATTGAATCTCCTATTTTCAAATTGATTACGTGGTTGCCAAAACCATCCACTATTTTCCCGTTTTTTGTTGTTTTTTGCTCTGTTTCTATTAAGCAATATGGGGATTTTGCGTAAATATTTAATAATTCTGGGCGTGAAACGCTCCAAACATTATCTCCTTCATGATTACCCAACACTGCAGTCCAATACACTCCAAGTTTATCCATGACATCAACAAATTGTTTTGCCCTTCTTCTGTTAAACGAGGACGTGATCACATCTCCGTCAAACACAACTAAATCTGGCTTTTCTCTAACAATATTGCGAATAACCATCTCTAGCGTAACTGTACATTTTTTGCGATAAGTGTCCAGATGAGTGTCGGTAAAACCAATAATCTTAAAATCACCACCGCTCGTTTTCTCAAGCGTTTTATATTTCTCACCATCAACAAGTGTTATTGAATAATCTTTATTCTCCTTAATCAGGGTCTTGTCATAGTTATACGATACAGGCAAAAACACCGCTAAAGATGCAGCGGCAACGCCAACTACAGACAAAATTGCTAACGAAATAAGTAGAGGCTTTTTCATTTTTTAAAGCTGCTCCACGGAGATAGTGAATACTCAGGCTCGCATTCACATTCTATAAGCTTCTTTGTAAAAGGGTGTTTAATTGATGCTTTATACGACCAAAGAGCAAATCCTTTCATCTTGCATCTACTGCCGTATTTCCCGTCCCCAAACACCGGAGTCCTTCTAGATGCAAACTGCACTCTAATTTGATGGCTTCGACCTGTTAATAATCTAACTTCCACCAATGCATTACCGGATTCGTTTATTGATATAACTCTATAAATCAATCTGGCTTCTTTAGATCCCTTTCTATCGGACTTAACAACAAAAGATTTGTTCTGTCTCTTGTCATGATAGAGATAATCTACCAACTCACTTTCATCCTCTTCCGGCTTTTTATCTAGTACAACAAGGTAAGTCTTTTTAAATGAAAGATGATCCTGAACTTCATTAGATAAGATACCCGCTGACTGCTTACCTCTAGCGTAAACCATGACGCCACCGGTTGCCGTGTCTAATCTATGGACGAGAAAAACATCATGATATTTGCCATTGAGCAAAGTCAACATGTCTTGGTTGCCACTTGGGTCAGGTTGAGAGGCCATACCACTTGGCTTAACAACAACGATCATCGCCTTATCTTCGTATAAAACTTTGATACCTTCCAATTTATAATCCATGAATAAATTTTATCACAAAAAATCTATTTCAATCTGTTGAGAAAAAACTAAAAGACTGCATTTTTATAGGCAAACGCTCTATAAGCACAAAAATCGCGTCATAAATCCCCACAAAACATGATCCTCAAATGTTAACAAGTTAAAAATCTCAAAAAATGAGACAATTAGATATATTTAAGAAGGATGTCATATTCTTTGATATTGTTTTAAAGAGAACGTAAACACATGCAGTACGCATATTATCTATTGCACATGAAAGGAAAAATATGAAAAAGACCAACAAAATGTTTTTGGATCGGGTTTTTAGGATAGTATCGACTGTGCCTGAAGTTTTAGACATTTGTGCCTAAATGCGAGTTTATGCACGCAGAATGTGCATATTTAATTTATGAGACAATTAGATATAATTGAGACATCAAAAAACCGAAAGGGTAGGTAATTATGAAAACAAAGAGAAAACTTTTATTTGCTACTCTCAGCGTTTTGGCATTAACTGCTTGCGGCGGAGGAACTACTAGCTCAGTCCTCGAATCAAGCAGAGGTCCAATAAAGCCAAATCTTCCTGAGATGGATGCAGAAACAGCTGCTGTTTATGCTGAAATGCTAAACATTAAGGATGCCAAACAAATTAGAGGTAACATCTATCTTCCAACAGAACTCGAAGATGGCGCAGAAGTAACATGGTTCAGCTCAGACACAGAAGTCATCACCGACGAAGAAGTCGATGGAATGGCTCCAGGCGTTGTTACACGTTGGGGCGATGACTACGATGTTAAGCTAACCGCAACAGTCGTCAAAGACGGCCACTACTGCATGATTGAAAAAGATGTCAAAGTCTTAGGCAATTATGACACCCCATCAGAAGATGATTACTGTGGCTACCTCATGGTCACATTCACGGGCGAAGGATCAGCAAACGGCGAGCAGGTCTACATGTCACTTGCAGACGAAAACCAAGGATTCAACTTCACTCCTCTTAACAATAACAACGCAGTTCTTAAGTCAACCGCTAGTGAAATGGGTGTACGCGACCCATTCGTCTACCGTTCACCAGAAGGCGACAGATTCTTCATCATCGCAACAGACTTGAAGATTAACAACAGAAAAAACCCAGATGGCTCAAATGGCGGTTGGGCAAATACATCCCACGGATATACATTCCCAACAGTCAACGGAACCCACACGTTGATTCTTTGGGAAACAACAGATCTCTCCGATTGGGGAGAACCAAAATACATCCCAGTTGCTGATGGAATCTTGGCAGAAGCCGCAGGATTGGACGGAGATTTATACCCTCACGGTGGTGCAGGCATGGCATGGGCACCTGAAATGACATACAACTATGAAACAGGCGAATACGTTATCTTCTGGTCCAGCGCATACATCGACGATTTAACAAAGAAGGATAATGACAAGATCAAAGTCAAAGGCGATGCAGTCTACCGCTGCACAACACGTGACTTCGAGCACTTTGGAACCCCAACCCTCTTCATCGACAACCAGCCAAATGCCAATGGAACACCAAGAAACATCATCGATGCTACATGCAGGAAAATCGGTGACTACTACTATTCCATCACAAAAGACGGCGATAATGGCGATAGAGAAGGCGGAATTCTCATCCAGAGAAGCGAAAATATTCTCGACGTCAACGCTTGGGAAAAGGTCTGCGATTTAGACGAACTCGGATTATCCGCTAGCGTGGCACTTAACAACCAGCAGCTAGAAGGACCAGAGCTCTTCTCATTCAATAAGTGTGACTGGGCTGATGCAAATACACCAGAATGGTGCGTTATGGCAGACGCTTATAACACAGGAAGGGGCTACATCCCATTCTCAACAACCGACATAGAAGATGCAACGAACGCAAACAGTTCGTGGAAGACATTCACAAACTATAACTGGGGTAATGGCGGAAAGCGTCACGGTTCAATCCTCCAGCTCACAGCAAGCGAACTCGACACAATCAAAAGTTCATCCATTTACGGATTCTAACAACTTATAAACTGCCCGTTTCCCGTTCTTTGCAGGAAATGGGCTTTTTATTTTGCTTTGTTGCTAGCACTGGTTTTCCCGGTGTTTTTCAGCTTTATTTATGTTTAGCCGTTATTTGCGCAAAACCTCCTTAAATCCCTTAATTTGCATAAAGAAAAGCCAAGGCAGATAACCTTGGCTATATTTGACGTTAGGACTAGTCTTCTAAGAGGTTGTTCTTAAGATTTTGGATTTCTGTATCACTCATCTTAAGTTTGCCCTTCATCCACGCTTCAACAACCTGACTGAATGTCTTGGTTGATGAATAATATGATGAGTTCTTGATGTCGGATAAGAGTGATGGGAAGTTATATGAGTAACCATTATAGTCGGTGACTGTGGTATCTCTTCTTCTGGTGTGAATTGCATCGAATGATGTGAATTCGTAATCCATCAATGCCTCTGTGTAGCTAACACCAAGAAGTCCCTCTAAGAGGAAGAAGGCTGTGCCGGTTCTATCCGCTCCACCCCAGCAGTGGCAATAAACTGCTGCATCCACTTTTGCATTAGCAAATGTTGTGAAGATTCTCTTGAGCATTGTGCCGTCGCCGTTATAGAACTTTCCAAGTGAGCTGACTGATTCTCTCTGGAACTTAACGTCTGTTCCGATGTATGAAGAATTCTGGTTGTTAGATTCTCCTCCAGCGTTTCGGAAATCTAATTCTACTCTGACGTTGAGTTCATCATGGAAGATTCTCTTGGCGGTCTTGTCTAACGTGACAATATGCTTCTGTTTGATGCCTGTATCGTATTTTGTTGGTGTTAATTCACCGCCTCTATAAATCAAGCCCTGTTTGATACGCTTGCCAGATGATGTCATCTTACCGCCGATATCACGGACATTGTATGCAGCACCTGCATTGATGTTTCTAAATGATCCCTTTGTAACGAATGAACCAATTGCTGAATGGTATCTTCCGTTTGAATCAGTGACTCTCCAGAAATATGTCTTTGAAACAAATAAATTGCTCAATTCAATCTTTTTAGCACTGGTTTGCACAACTTTTGCATCGCTTAAGTCTTCTTTCATGCCAACTTCGACAAAGAATGATGTAGCATCGCCCTTGTCTGTATCCCATGTTAAGACAACATTCTTGAAATTATCTCTATCTGAATCTCCGAAGTAGTCCATGTTTCCTGCTTCGTTATTCTTCTGAACGCCGTTTTCATAATATTTACCCTGATAAGTGACTGGGCTTACAGATCCGCAGGCTTTATCTCTCATCTTGTATTTTGTTTCTGTTGTGAGGTTTTCTTTTGCTTCTGCCTCATACATTGCGTCGCAATACTGCTGGACACCCTCGTGAAGGACTGAGACTTCTGCTCCTGTGTTATTTGATGTTAAGGTGATTGATTCGGTTGAAGATGCAGGAATGGAAATCTTCTTAGTAACGGATTTTCCGTATACGGAATCGCCTTCTCCACCTGGGGTTAATCCAACATCTGGAACATTTGAAACATCGACTGGATCAGTAGTTGTTGTGCCTCCGCCCGTGTCACCACCTGTATTTCCTTCAGGGTCAAAGACACCTTCAGGTGCAGATGGGAGCTTGCTTGGAACACTAGTACCGCTCTTGGCGATCAATCTGATGTTATCAATTAAGAGCGAATAACCAATATTACCATGCACAAAATTGATTGTCTTTGTGCCACTCTTGACTTCAATCTCAGCAATAAAGACTGTTCTATTATATGCATCGCCTGTTAATCCATCTTCACCCCAAGTCTTCTTGCTTGTTGGGTAGAATGGTGTTGAATCAACTTCAACCCAATATCTGTAATCAGATTCTGCGGTTGTGTCAGGATTTGATTCAGCTGTTTCATTGCCTGCTTTAGCCTGGTTGTACCAATATCTGTTTGTTGATGATGGCTGGGATAACTTAGTTGTGATTTCAACTTCGTATTTGCCAGGAGCTAACTGACCTTCAATATTCCAGGTTGATTTAGATCCCTCGCCAGATTTAGCGTTCATCTTGGTATTTGGGTCATTCCATCCTGCTGCATATTTGATTGGGAATTTGTAGGCTTTTGTTGAGCAATTATCACAAGATTCAAGATCAATTAAACCTTTGTGGTCCATGAAGCTCATCTCGTGAAGCTGAGCTGGTTTCTCTTCAGTCTTTGTTTCGCCGCAGGTTGTGCACTTGTATTCGTATGTCTTAGCACCACACCCGTTCACATCTCCCGAGACAGCCTTGCCATCATCCCATTTATGGGTATGAGCTGAACTCTTTGATGAGCTAGCCTTTGATGATGACTTGTCACCTGTTTGACTTGTTGTTGGAGCATCTTCTCCTGTTGAACTTCCGTTTGTAACCGTTCCGCATGCTGCTAACAACATGCCAACTGCAACTAAAGAAAGTAAGTACTTCTGTTTTTTCATTTTTCGCCTTTCAAATTAACCTAAGCCAATATAACTTCGCTGACGCCTACATAAAGAATGCTAAAGCGATGATCATTTTGGTGGTTTTGTGAAACTAATTATCGCGAAGGCGGGCGCATACAAATATGACATATATGCGATTTAATAAGGCCTATATTGTGAAAATGACAAATGATTTTATTCAAAATAAAAAGCATCATCTGTCGTTGTTAGTGGTGAAATTATCAAAAAACGTGCGCCCAATCTTACTTTTTGATAACATATTCTACTCCCGTTAAGGGTTGAGGATTTAAGATGGGCTTTGACTTAGGATTAATCTATTATGTCGAAACGAATATCATCGCGATTGTCATGGCTATCGTCCTTTTGATACAGCAAAGAAGGTCCTCATCCAAGAATGAGACTTCTCAAATCATGCTAAACATCATGATCGTTTTCATGATTATCTTCTCCCTGTCTGACATATTTGCCTATATCTCAAGAGGAAACAGCTATGTCGGCGTGCAGATTTCTAACATCGTATATTTCTTGATGATGTGCGCTGGATCATTCACATGGTTCCTATTCATCTCCGTTAAGATGGGCTATTCCAAGAGCGTCTTGAAATTGCTCTTATATACTTCCGCCCCAATGGCATTGTTGACGGTTGCAATAGTCTTGAACCCAATCCATGGATTCTTCTTCACAGTCGATTCCTCAAACCTCTATTCAAGAGGCAGCGGATTAATCATCACCTGGATTGTTGAATGGGGATATATGATTGCCGCAACAGCAATGAATATCGTTGCAGCCACAAAAGAGAAGAGAAGTTATAAAAGAAGCGAATATATCGGTTATATTTTCTTCGTTTTGCCGCTGCTTCTATCTGCTATGTTGCAGATGCTCTTCTATGGAACAACAACAATCCAAATTGGATTCATGTTTGCTATATTCATGGTCTTTGTCATCCGACAGTCACACCAAGCCCAAAAGGACGGATTAACAGGATTAAACAACAAGAACGCATTCCTGAATTATCGAGACACATTCGTAAATAAAAATAGGGAATACCCTCTAACATTCTTTGTCATGGATGCAGATGACTTCAAGTCCATCAACGACAAATATGGACACCTAAAAGGTGACCAAGCGCTTAAGGATATTGCTAACGCTTTAGAAGCTTCAGTAAGACAAGCAACAAATAGACATCTTGCGCTTTATAGGTATGCGGGCGATGAGTTCGTTATCATCGGCTCGAATATGAACCAGGATGACATTGCATCTTTATCAGGATTTATTGTCGAAAATATCAATAAGGCAAATGAATGCAACAAAGAAAAAGGCGAGGAGTATCATCTAGCCCTTTCAATCGGCACTTCCACTATGCCGTGTTCAAATGAAAACGAATTTGATCAGTTGCTAAAGAACGCTGATGAAAACATGTATTCAAATAAGGCAACGAAGCATCATAGAGGCCGCTCTAGAGCGTAACTAATTCATTTTTTGTCAAATAGAGCGCAAATCGTGCTCTTTTTTGGAATTGTTTACAAATATTTGATATATTTTATTTAATTAAAATAAATAGAGCCGGAGGATAGTGCGATGGTTATCAATTCCAATTGGAAATTTTATCGTAAAGGCGAGGAGGCAAATGCTATTTACGTAGATTTGCCATACGACGCAATGTTCAGAGAAGAACGCAACAATTACTGGGCAGGAGATAAAGTCTCCTTCTTTGATGGTGCAGACTATGTCTACGAAAAAGAATTAGATGTCCCTGCATTTGATAGGAAAACCACAATATACATTGAAATCGAAGGCGCATACCACGATCCATCTTTATACATAAATGGTGAGTTAGTTCACACAAGACACTACGGATATGCCGATTTCTATGTAGATGTCACAAATTACATCAAAGCAGGCGAAAAGAACGTCATCAGAATTGAAACAATCAATTCCGATCAGCCAAACTCCAGATGGTATTCCGGTGGTGGTTTATATCGTGATGTCTCAATTTATTACGTTCCAGAAACCCATATCCTCCCAAGAAAATTTGGAATAAGGACCAAGGACTACAAGACTGGTGAAATTGAAATCAGAAGCAAATTCTCTCATCCAACCACTTCTCATCTTGTCATTAAAGATGGTGACGGAAACATTGTTTTAGACAAGAACTACGAAGAAAACGATTCTTTCCAAGTGATCGAAACCATTCAAAATCCAAACCTTTGGAGCATTAACCACCCATATCTATATACTGCAACACTATCGATCGATGGACAGGATGAAACAATCAAATTCGGTATTAGACAAATTGAATTGAGTGTTGAACAAGGATTATTGCTCAATGGAGAAAAAACAATCCTCTACGGAGCGTGCATCCACTCAGATAATGGCCTTTTAGGTGCCGAAACATATCCTGATGTCGAAAGACGTAAAATCGAGATGCTTAAAAAAGCAGGATATAACTCAATCAGAAGCGCACATAACCCTATCGTCAAATCATTCCTTGATGCTGCTGATGAACTCGGATTACTTGTCATGGATGAATACGTCGACTGCTGGTTCTTCCACAAAACTAAATACGACTATGCACAATACGCGATGGATGAATATAAGCAGGACCTCCTAGATATCGTGGATAAAGATTTCTCGCATCCATCTGTTATCTTATATTCAACCGGAAACGAAGTTGCAGAAACAGCCTTCAAGAAAGGTATCGACTTTACCAAGACAATGACCGATTACCTCCATGAATTAGATGATTCTAGACCGGTTACATGCGGAATCAACGTCTTCTTCGACGGCGTTGCTCACGCTGCGATTGCTGAATATTCAGAGGGCAAGGCAGAAAAGCAAGACCAAGCAAACAAGAAGGCCATGGAGAAACCAAAGAAGGCAAAAAGAGAAGGCTCATCCGACATCTTCAACGACCTAGCAACAATCATGGGCGCAAGCTTTATGGCTAATGGCGCAAGAATTAGAGCGGTTGATAGAAACACAAAAGACGCGTTCGCTAACCTTGATATCGCCGGTTATAACTACG
>JAKSVD010000005.1 GCA_024408305.1 Bacilli bacterium
TTCTGGATTTGGGCCATATTTCTTATGAAGGTTGCCATAACAAACTTCTCTGATCCTGACGTCTGAGTCTGGGAGATTGGCTTGAGGACCATAAAGCCTATCCTTGAGAACAGGGAATTCCTCGCACATATCGGCAATCTTGTTTGTATTAGTAACTATGATTTCTTTGCATTTTTCCTTATCAAAGATTGATGCGAAAGAATCCATCATTTCACGAGTAGATCTAAAATGCTGATCAGGTGCTGGAGGCATCCTATCACCATCAAAATGGAAAACCTTAAGCGGATGATTACGTCCGCCTAATCCCTTCATGTTAATATAGATATCTCTTAAAATTTTATCTTCAGGGTTTACATAGTGACAATCACCCGTGGCGCAGACCATAACACCTTTTTTGTCTGACGCGTCGACAATATCCTTGATACCTCTAATGACTTCGTCCTTGGTGAACACCTTTCTACTTACTAAATGAGAGTAATTTTCTTTAGGTTGAACTTCTACGTAATCATAGAAAGAAACGGCATTCAAAAGATCTTCTTCGGAATTTCTAGTGGCGATTTCCCATATTTCTCCATTACAACACGCAGATCCAAGCAGGAGATTATCGCGTTCCAAAACTAGTTCGTCCCTTAAGATTTTTGGGACGTCAGCAGTAGCTAAATATTCTGTATGCGATTTAGAAATCAAACGATACAAAGCCTTAAGTCCTTCTGCATTTTTAGCTAATGCAACAATGTGATTGCTTCTAAGGTGTTTAAAGAAGTTGTGGTCGCTTGATCTTAATGTCGTCAAATCTCTTTGGGTAAGACCTTTATTCTTTTCTGTTAGTCTACCAATAACGACTTGCCAAACTTTGTTTAAAACATCGGCGTCGTAATCTGCTCGGTGGGCTGCCTGATCATCATAGATTTCTAAGCCTAAGTTTTTTGATAAATTACCTAAACGGTGAGCGCGGGCTTCAGGGAATAAGAATCTAGAAATAGCTAATGTATCAATAACAGGATTGGTAACTTTACCATAACCCGCCATTTCATTGATTTTGTTTAAGAATCCAATATCGAAAGCCGCGTTGTGCGAAACAAATATTGCATCTTTTGCAAATTCTTTGATTAGGCGAGCCGCTTCGATTTCATTAGGTGTACCAGGCTTTGTAACCATATCATCGGTGATATGAGTCTTCTGCTGAATGATATCAGGAATATGGACTCCAGGATTGACAAAGAACTGCTTGGTTTCAGTAACCATGCCATTCTCGACTATAACTCCACCGAATTCAGTAATGTGATCGTATCTTGATGATAAACCGGTGGTTTCGAAGTCGAATACACAATATTTAGCTTTAAGTAATGGCGTGTCGCATGGATTCCAAGCAAGTCTTGGGTGGTCGAACATATAGAATTCACATCCGTACAAAACCTTTATACCAACTGCCTTTGACATACGTTCAGCTTCAGGGAAAGCTTGGATAACACCATGGTCAGTAACGGCAATCGCCTTCATGCCCATGTTCTTTGCAAGTTTTCCATACGCATGAATATCTCCAGGGGCATCCATAGCGGACATTTTTGTATGAAGATGGAGTTCTACTCTCTTTTCTTCTTCTGGGTCATCACGTAAAGGTTTTGGCGGCAATTCATCAATGTAATGGCAATAAATCTGAGTTGCCCCAGTTCTTTGATCTGATTCAATTGAGCCACGGACTTTTATACGTTTTCCTGCACAAATTGAATTAATCTTCTCGGCGGACAAGCCGTTTTTTGATTCGCTTGCACGAACATAAATCGCGCTCCTATCATCACCTAAACCAAATTTTCCCCATAGAGTACCTTTTTTACCGGTTCGGAAATCAGGTTCAAATACAGTACCATCAACTTCTATGTTGCCTCCAGACATTTGGAAAATCTCTTCGATTGTAGTTAACTGGGTGTAATTCCCACGTCTAGTGAATTTCTCACTATGAGCGGCTCTAGCCATATTTTCTTCGGCAATTAATAAAGCAGCCTCTGCTTCGCGAAGTTTTTGCTGACGTTCTTCCTCTTCTTTATCAGACCAAGCCTCTTCAACATCAGTTTCATCAGGCTCGCCCTTCTCTTCATAGGACAATGACTGAAGGGGTTCTTCTTTTGGCTCTTCATCAATCATTGGGGTTGGTTCTTCGATTGGTGTAAGTTCTTCGATTACCTGCTTTTCAACAGGAAGTTCATTTGAACGAGGCATCAGATTAATATCGGATTCAAGAAAGAATGGATAGGAAAGCCATTTAAGGTATTCGCCGAAATCCTTTGCGATTTCATGTAGTTTTTCCTCTCCCATCATTGGATTTGATGTGCCGATTATTAATGTTTGCTCATCTTTTTCCTTGAAGAAGAAATCGTCGAAATATCCTCTGGTAAACTGCCAAGATTCAAAAAGTTTTTTAACGTCGATCAATCTTGGTTGGTTCACATATGAAAACCTAAGAACATATCTATAGGTGATTAAATCTAATCCTTGCTTGAATTCTTCTAATAATTCAGGGTCCCACGGGCTGTTCTTCTTGATGGTCATGCAAAAGAGTTTTTTGTCATTTGAATCCCATTTTGCAACTTCAAAAGAAAGATCTGAAAAGTATTCAACATCCAGAATGCCAATTGAATTTAAGAATCTATTCATCTTTTCGTTCATAAGAATAACCTAATAACATCTCTGAAGATGATTACGATGCCTAAAAGCATCAATAAAGCAACGCCTACAAACGAGACGATGTTCTTCACTTTCTCTGGGATTTTTTTCTTTGTAACCTTCTCGATTCCAGTAACGAGAAGCTGCCAACCATCTAATCCAGGGAATGGCAAGAGATTTAAGATAGCTAAATTGACTCCAAGATATGCGCCATAAAGGAAGAAGGTTCTTCCCCAACCGACTGCAACGCTAGACTGAGACAAAACAGAGCCCATTGCAACAATTGAACCCACTTCATTGAAATTAAAGGTGAAGATATATTTCAAGCCCAATCCAATCATTTGGAAGAAGTTAGCAAAATATGCACAGCCATTTGCCATACGCTCGCCAAATGGCGCCCAATACTCCTTGCCGTTTATACGGAAATTCGATGGTTCAAATGATGCGTATTCTCCATGCTGCAAGGCATTAGTTGTGATTGTATAAGATACCCTTGAATCAAATTGTTCTTGGTTTGGTCTTTGATCAACCGAGGAAGCGGTAACGATAGATATATGAAGTTCTAATTCATCTCCTGCTAGAACCTTGTAAGGTCCCGAAACAGTGTCTGCTACATTATAAATACCGCATTTCTTATCAAATTCGGTCGCGAAATACGAACTTGAAGGTTTATAGAATGTTAGATTTGAAACGACTTCGTTTCCTTTAATAGCCGATCCAAGATAGACGGCAACATACTCGTTCCCATTTATCAATGCTTTGGTATCAACAACATAACCAATCTCATTGAAATTATCGTCCTTTGCAATCTCGCAGATGTATAACCTATCTAATTTGCTGTCGAACTGGTGTCCTGAAATCTCGCCATCGATCCAAAGGTCATATGCAATATGTTCATTGACGCTTCCATCTGTAATTGTAGAGATTTGGGCACCTGTTTCTGCATAGCCTGTATATATTACTTCGGCTGTATAGTAATTTGGAAAGCATGTTGCGTAGATAAAAGTGAATATAATAGCTGTGACAAGATTAACTGATATGCCCGCAACCATAACAAGAGCCTTTTTCCATGGCTTTATATTGTTTAGGCATCTTTCTTTCGGTACCTCTTTTCCTTCTGGCAATTCTACGTTTTCATCATACATGGATACATATCCGCCAAGAGGAATGATGCCAATAGAGAATCTTGTCTCTTTGCCTTCTTTTAGTCGTGAATAAATCTTTGGGCCAAATCCAATTGAATACTCTAAGCAATAAACGTTAAAGGCCTTGGCAACCAAGAGATGGCCAAGTTCGTGAGTTGAGATAAGGATGCCCAACATCACAATCAATACGATTATAGTGATAATAGTGTTCAACATGGTTATTTTAAGTTAAAGAAATCCCTAACAGTTTTTCTTGCGAGTTTGTCCGCTTCGATTAAGTCGCCGAGGGTAGGACTAATTATATTAGGAATTGCTTCCATTGTATACGCAACAGATGTTTCAATGTCAGTAAACTTAATCTTTTCTTTAAGGAATAGATTAACAGCTTCTTCATTCGCTCCATTTAAAAGAGCAGGCATAATGCCGCCTTTTTCCAAAGCAGAAAGACAAAGCCCAACAGCAGGATATCTATTAGGATCAAAAGGTTTAAAAGTAAAATTTCCAAAATCTTCTAGCGAATTTGCCTTAACGGTTTCATTAAACGCCTTACCTTCATATAAAGCATAGGCGATTGGGCCGTGCATATCAGGTGGGCAGACATCTGCAATATATTCTCCGCTGATAAGTTTTAAAGCGGAATGGACAAAACTCTCCTTATGGAGGACGACTCTTATATTTGATGTCGGCCAATTATAAAGATAATGAGCCTCAAGCACTTCAAAGCCCTTGTTCATCATGGTTGCAGAATCAATTGTGATCTTGGCGCCCATATTCCATGTTGGATGCGCCAAAGCATCTTTGACAGAAACTCCCTCTAGTTGATCGCGAGTAAGATTTCTAAATGAACCACCGCTTGCAGTGATAATCATTTCCTCAACATGATCACGGTCAGTTTGGGCAAGGCATTTAGCTAGCGCGACGTGCTCAGAATCGATAGGCCAAATCTTTCCGTGGCCCTCTTCCAATAACTTATTGATCAATTCCCCGCCAACAACTAGAGATTCCTTATTAGACAGAGCAAGTAATTTGTTATGCTCCAATGCGGTGACAGATGGAACTAGTCCAGAGAAACCGACGAGGGCATTTTCGACCATGTCAGCATCAGTATTTGCAACAAGCTCCTTTAATCCGCAATCTCCTGAATAGAAAGTCACGTTAGGGTATTGATTTTGCAATACTTTAGCCTTTGCCTCATCGATAAGATAAACTGATGAAACAGTGGGGAAATCGCGTAATATTTGCGGAATTTTATCATCTTGTCGACCTACGGAGAAACCAACAAGCTTAAATGATTTTCTATCATTAAGGAAAATATCCAAAGACTGGGATCCAATGTTTCCCGATGCGCCTAACAACAATATCTTTTTCATTTTTAGTGAATCCAAATACCAAAGCCAACAATAACCATTACAAGCGAGCTGAGAACGATTGCAACAAACAACATCGAATCAAATCTATCAAGAACGCCGCCATGGCCTCTTAAAATTGTTCCATAATCCTTAATCCCATAATGTCTCTTGATTAAAGATAATGCCAAGTCTCCGACATCGGCAACAAGAGGAACAACGATGGAAATTATCACAATCCAAAACCAGTTATCGAGGGTGAAGAAAGGAAGGATTGGTAAACCAGCTGCTGCGGTTCCAAAACCAAATCCCATTAAAAGGAGAGACGTAGTGACCAAGCCAAAAGCAAATCCTTCCCAGGTTTTCTTTGGAGAGACTCTCTCATTGAGTTTATGTTTCCCAAAGAAGATACCTCCGAAATATGCAAATATGTCGTTAACACATGCGCCACCACACGCAAACACGATAAACATCGCCGACCATAGATAATCGAATAAAGGGCCACCTGAATATAAAGGAGCAGCGTTAACGTTCTCGGTGTCTAATAAATAATAATAAGGTGAATACCTAAGGAAGCAGGCAGATTGAATGCCCAAACCAAGAAGGAATGTGAAGATAAAGAAATGAGCAGCATCAGCAAAACTAAAGTTTTTGTCTAGGATAGCAATGCAGAAATATCCGACCATTGATGAAGCCATGCTCAACGCGGAAATATCAATCTCTTTGAAATTTTTGGTCAAGAGCAATAAAGCTCCAGGATCGAGGTCGTAAATTAATCTATTTCTTAAAACAAACCAGAATATGTAAACCAATGTGACAATATAGGTGTAGGCAATAACCCACCAACCGTATTTCTTGCCAGTAGATCTGCACAGTTCCCATATTCCAACAACTGCAATAATAGAAACCATCCCAAAGAAGAACCAGCCGCCCAGGAAAACACATGGAACGAATAAAGCAACAAGAATTAAGGCCACGATCACTCTTGATCTAAGAGAAGCCTTGAAGCCTTCGCCTGGGTTATTGATTTTAATCTCTGGAAATTGGTTCTTTTTCATAAATGAAATTTTCTTCTTGGCTATTTTAGACCAAATGAAGAAATAATTACACAACTATATAATCATTAGTTCTAATGATATACTTTTGTTCATGAACGAAACAAAGACTTTATCAGCAGAAGAGACGCTTATAGAAACTAAAAAATCTCGGCGTGAATTAAACGGAAAAGATAAAAGAAACATCATCCTTTTTAGCACGCTTGGTCTATTTATACTAGGTCTAACCGGATCATGCCTAGGAATTGGCTTTTCACTTCTTAGCAAAGAACCAGAAAAACAATCGGTCATTTTCAAGGATGGACGATCAGGATGCTACGATATTGATGGAAAACCATTAGGATTATCGAATGATTGTTTCACTTTTAAGTTTGCTGATAACGCAAATTGTTATCTAATCGACAGCATAAAATGCCCTACTTCTACAACCACAGTACTATTAAGCGAAACCTACCAGTCAGAGACAGATATTGGAAGATATCTTGTCAAGGGAATTGGGTATTCCGATGGCGAAAACAATGTATTTTCAGGAAATACAGATGAATTAAAGACCATTATCACGAATACCGCCTACTTGCAGATAGGAGCATACGCATTGAGCAACCTTCCATCACTTGAGAGAGTTACTTTCGGCAACACATCAAACTCCTACAAAATGGCCGTTTGCAACAATGCATTTGAAAATGACAATGCACTTAAGGAAGTCGCTTTAGGCAATGCTTTATACGACGTTGGCGATTATGCTTTTTTAAACTGTACTTCTTTAGAGACAATCAACTTATCTGGGAATCTTGGAAAAATGGGATCAAACGTTTTCCAAGGATGTTCATCCCTAAAAACCATCGTTTACAAGAACACAAAAACAAGATGGGAAACGATTGAAAAAGACGATAACTGGTTAGGGCTCGCCACTGGAGTAAAGGTTCAGTGTGTGGACGCGATAATCAACATAGACTAAGACCTTGCCGCGGCTTCACAACATTTAATAGCGTCGATTGCAACAACAAGAATAACTGCGGTCAATTCATCGCTTTTATCAACGTTAATTGAATAAGTATCTGCCCAATTCCATATTTCTTTATGAATTGTCGCAACCACTTTTCCGCCAGAAGATAAGCTATAGTCCCAGCCAACCCAATTACCAATAACGTCATAATTTTTGTTATTGAAGTTAATGTCAAATTTTGGCTTCAACCAAGTAAATTGCTTATGGACCATTCCAGTCTCAATGCCGTTTTGGATGATGTCAAATTTATAGGTCCACGTCCAGATCCTCTGTTTGATTTCAGCAACTTCATTATCGTTTTTATCGTAAACCCTAAAAGCGTGGCCCCATGACATATGGCCTTTAACGCGATATAGCACTTCACCGTTCTCATCCCATATATCAAACGAATCAAACCAGGACCATATTTTTTGTTTTAGTAGCAATTTCATATAGTTATTATAAAAAACTGCACCCCATTGTGGAATGCAGTTTTCTAAAGTTTAAATAAATTAGATAGTCATGATTTCCTTCTGCTTTGATGCAAGAAGTTCTTCAATTGACTTATTAGACGCATCGACAACTTTCTGTATATCTTCTTCAAGTCTATCCTTATAGTCATCTGACATGGAATCATCGTCTTTGATTAAGCTAAGGTAGTCACGTCTGACGTTACGGATTGCAACCTTTGCGTCTTCAGCAAGACCCTTTGCCTGTTTTGCGATATCGCGTCTGATGTCTTCGGTTAGAGGTGGAATAACCAATCTGATGCAGTCAGCTTCAATCTGTGGGTTGATACCGAGGTTTGCAGCTGAAATTGCAACACCGATTGTCTTAAGATCTTCTCTTGAATATGGCTTAACTACAAGCTGACGTGGCTCTGGCATTGAGATTGATGAAAGAGATGCGATGTCCATCTTATCACCATAATAATCGCACTGAATGCCTCTCAACATAGCAGGATTAGCTCTGCCACTTCTAAGTTTTGCAAAATTGTTCTTAAGAGCCTCGATGGTCTTATCCATATTGCTCTTTGCTTCAAGTACTAAATCGTCCATATATTACTCCTTTGAGATTATGCTACCTAATTTCTCGCCCCTCAAAACTTTGACAAGGCTATCTGGGTTTTCCATGTTGAAGACATGGATCTTAATGTTTGTGTTAGCAAGCATTGCAACTGCCGTTAAATCCATAACACCCAACTGCTTCTCGACCGCTTCCTGGTAGGTGAGATGCTCAATAAGCTTTGCGTTTGGATTAATTCTTGGATCTGAATCATAGACGCCTTCAACGCCGTTTTTGCCCATAAGAATTGCTTCGCAGCCAATATCCTGCGCTCTTAGGGTTGCTGTTGAGTCAGTTGTGAAGAATGGCGAACCAGTTCCTCCTGCGAAGATAACAACTCTTCCGCACTCTAAATGGTGCATAGCTTTACGCCTGATATAAGGTTCGCAAACTTGTGGGACGTTAATCGCGCTCATGACTCTTGTTACAAGTCCTTTTTCTTCAAATGCGCTTTGTAAAGCTAATGCATTCATGATTGTGCCAAGCATGCCCATGTAGTCGCCTGTTGAGCGATCGATGCCAACTTTCTCTGCAAGTTTTCCTCTCCAGATATTGCCAGCTCCGACAACGACTGCAACATGGACTCCAAGTTCCACTGCTTCTTTGATTGCTGCTGCAACTTTAATAAGTTGAGCTTTGTCATAACAGGTCTTGTCCTTGGTATCAGCAAGAGACTCGCCTGAGACTTTGATGATTACTGTTTTATATAATGGTTCCATAGTGTCTCTATTATACAAGAAAACGCACAGATTAGTGTGCGTTTTTTGATTGAATTTTATTGAAGCTAATTAAGCAACCTTTTCGATTCCTTCGCCAACAGCGTAGCGGATGAACTTAAGGACCTTATTGTGCTTTGCTTCTAAGACCTGAGCGATTGTCTGAGCGCCATCGAGAAGGTATGTCTGGAAGAGTAAGCATGATTCGCTTAATCTCTTATCGACTTTGCCCTGAGCGATCTTTGCCTTAGCCATATCTGGCTTTGAAGCAAGCTTTGGATCTGCAGCGATTTCTGCTAAAGCGATGTTCTGCTCTCTCTCGCGAGTTGCAGCTGGAACATCTTCAAGAGCGATGTAAGCTGGGTTATTAGCAGCAATGTGCATTGCAAGACCGTTAGCGAGTTCTGCATCAGCCTTTTCTAAGAGAACGAGAACTGAGATCTTGCCACCCATGTGGATGTATGAGCCAAGTCCCTGGCCTTCTTCAGCAGCGATAACGTCGTATCTTCTGAAGCCGAGCTTTTCGCCAAGAGCGAGAGCTGCGTCATTGAATAAGCCTGTTGTGCCTGCGACTGCTGCGTCGAGATCAGCACAGTCATTCTGCATGACATAGTCTAAGCAGCCCTGTGTTAATTCGATGAACTTGTCTGAACCAGCAACGAAGTCTGTTTCGCAGTTGATTTCGACAATTCCGCCCTTGTTGCACTTTGGGCAGACAGAAACCTTTGTTAAGCCTTCAGCTGCTGTTCTATCAGCACGCTTTGCAGCCTTTGCGATTCCTTTTTCACGGAGGTAGTCGATAGCCTTTTCGACATCCATTCCGTTTTCTTCAAGAGCCTTTTTGCAATCCATCATGCCTGCGCCGGTGCGCTCACGAAGGGTCTTGATTAATGCGATTGTATTCTGGTCAGCCATTATTTTGCTTCTCCTTCTGCTGCTGGAGCTTCAGCTGGCTTTTCTTCAGCCTTTGCTTCCTGAGCTGCCTTTCTTGCAGCCCATCTTGCAGCCTTCTCAGCCTGGATTCTAGCATTGCGTGCTTCTCTTTCCTGGCGCTGTGCACGGATAGCTGCTCTGCGCTGTTCGTTAGCGATGTCTGCTGCTCTGATAGCATCCTTCATGGTTGCTTCTTCGCCTTCATCCTTAACGTAAGCGACATTTGTTAAGCCACCCTTTGATTCGACGATTGCGTCTGCGAGAACTCCGACTAAGAGCTTAACTGCTGCTGATGCATCGTTGTTTGATGGGATGACATAGTCAACTGTATCTGGGTCATCGCTTGTATCGCAGATTCCGAATACTGGGATACCGAGCTTGTGTGCTTCAGTGACTGCGTTGTGTTCGACTGATGGATCTGTAACGATCATAGCCTGTGGGATACGTCTCATTTCCTTGATACCTTCAAGGTTCTTTGAGAGCTTATCCATTTCCTTCTTCATGATTGCAACTTCTTTCTTAGGAAGTGAATCGAAGGTTCCGTCTTCAGCCATTGCCTGTAAATCCTTAAGGTGTTTGATTCTGCCAAGGATTGTACGGAAGTTTGTTAATGTACCACCTAACCAACGGTTGTTGATGTAGAAGCTTCCTGAACGTGTTGCTTCATCGATGACAACCTGCTGTGATGATGGCTTTGTGCCAACAAATAAGACCTTGCCGCCTGCGTCGACGATTTCTTTGAGCTTTGCATAAGCTGCGTTAACGCAATCGACTGTCTTTGCTAAATCGATGATATAAATGCCATTTCTTGCACCATAGATGTACTTGCCCATCTTTGGGTTCCATCTGCGTGTCTGGTGTCCGAAGTGAACTCCTGCTTCGAGAAGTTTCTTCATTGTCATGATAGGAGCATTTGGATCTCTCATGACTTCAGCCATTGTAACCTCGGCTGCTGGTGCAGTTTCAACTGCTTCAATCTTTTCGTCACTCATTTTTGTGACCTCCATTTGTTTGTGCCTCCCTCGTTTCGAACAGCTGACCACCCTAACGATTTTTAAGCTCTTTTGCCCGATAGGGAACGCGGTGCTGAATCCGCGAGGTGTGTATTTGACTCTAGTGAGCCGATGAAGATTATATCAGCGTGTATTAAATACACAAAGCAAAAAATGAAAAGAGATTATCTTTTTAGATAACCCCTATATCACTTTTTCTTTTTTCTAGTCCTTGGAAAAGAGGATTCATATTGTTTTTGCATGGCCTTCGTTGAGACGTGCGTATAGACCTGAGTGGTATTGAGAGACTCGTGACCCAACAATTCCTGAATAGTACGTAAATCCATACCTTTTTCAAGAAAATGAGTTGCAAATGAATGGCGGAATTCATGAGGGTGTAGCCCTAAATACATGCCTGTTTTGCCTTGGATTTCCTTTAGAATATATTCAAGTCCGCGAACCGTTAGATTCTCGCCCTTTTGATTCAAGAAAAAAGACATTGAAGGACGAATGCTGTTCTTGCTTTTATTGGCAAGGAGGATTGGCCTTAGCTTTTTGGAATAGGCATCCATCGCAAGTCCACATGTTTGAGTAAAAGGCACTAATCGTTCCTTGTTTCCTTTTCCGATAATTCGGACGATTCGACGTCTAAAATCAATATCGCGGACCTTAAGGTTGACAAGTTCGGAGGCACGAAGCCCTGATGCGTACAGCAACTCAATGATGGCTTGATCGCGGACCTTCATATCGTCGCTTCTTTTGAGATTCTCTTCGAACAATTTTTCCACTTCTTCAATCGTTAGAGCCTTAGGGTATCTAACGGGATTCTTCGGAGCACTAACGTATTTAAATGGGTTTTTCTGCACATATTTATTCTCATCGAGATAAGTGTAAAAGCCTCTTAGAGCGCTCATTCTTCTTTGACAGCTTCTCTTTGATACTCCTGTATATAGCTCGATACTCAACCAATTTCGAATAACCTTTTCGTCGACGTTGTCAAACAGAATTCCTTCTCCTTCAATGAAGACGAAAAACTTGTCGATATCCCTTTTATAGGAATCGACTGTATTCGGCGAGTATCTTCTTACACTGCCAAGGTAATCTAGGAATTCTTTCTCAACTTTATTCATTTACTCTAGCCCAATAAGAGTGTATCGAATCTAGACTAATTTTAATAGTTTCTTCCCTGTTTTCTTTTTTTGAACCAGGTATCAGGGCCCAGTTTGCATTCATCGGTTGGAAGTGAGGCGTCTGAGCATGGAGGATATAGTCGTTAAGCGCACCAAGAATTGTGTTTTTTGGGATTTCAATACGATTGCGTCCTTCGAGTTTCAAATACAAATTGATTGCGGCCAAGATTCCCATCGCTGCGCTTTCGACATAGCCTTCTACTCCATTAAGTTGACCGGCAATGTAGATATTTGGCTTTGCTTTTAAAGAAAGATCATCATTAAGCACTAATGGCGAATTTATGTATGAGTTTCTATGCATTAATCCATATCTGACAAAAACAGCATTTTCCAATCCAGGGATCATAGAGAAAACTCGCTTTTGTTCAGGGTATGTCAGATTTGTCTGGAAACCTACAAGATTAAAATAATCCCCTAGCTTGGTGTCTTGTCTTAATTGGACAACCGCATATGGTTTTGGGTGATCTTCATTTCCTAAGCCGAATGGTTTTAGCGGTCCGTGCCTCAAAGTCTCGATTCCACGAGACGCAATAACTTCAACCGGAAGGCACGCTTCAAAATATTTTGTATCGAAGGAATGGAGCATCGCTTTCTCGGCACCCACTAATTCCCTTACAAAAGTTTCATATTCTTGACGGTCAAACGGACAGTTGATGTAAGCAGCATCTCCTTGTTCAAACCTTGATTTAAAGTATGCTTTTGAAAAATCTATCGAATCTTTTCTAACAATCGGGGCAGATGCATCAAAGAAAGACAAGCTCTTCTCGCCAATTGTTTCCGACAAAACTTCCATTAGTTTTCCATCGGTTAATGGTCCTGTTGCAAGGATGGTTGGCGTATCGAATAATTCCGTAACTTCTTCTTCATGAACAAAAAGATTAGGAAAAGTGCGTAGTTTTTCAGTGATATTGGACGCAAACAAATCTCTATCAACGGATAAAGCAGCCCCAGCTGGAACGCTAGATGTGAGCGAGGCTTCCATCATTATAGAGCCCATGTTTCTCATCTCTTCCTTTAGCAAGCCGCATGCATTGTCTAATTTGTAGCTCTTAAGAGAATTGGAGCATACAAGTTCGCCGAAAAGTGCAGTTGTGTGAGCGTGGTCATCGTAATGAGGTCTTCTTTCGTAAAGATGTACTTCATAACCTTTCTTCAAAAGGAAATAGGCGGCTTCGCTACCAGCTAAACCGCCACCAATAATGTTTACGACTTTATTATTTGCCACCTTTTTTACCCTTCTTGACAATCCATTCATGATAGTGACACTTAGGGAAATTGGTACATCCAATATATTTTGTTCCTGTTTTGCCGACCTTATTAACGAGATGTCCTGTTCTGCACTGAGGACATGGCTTGATGTAATCGGCTTCGGTGAATACGATCACAGGAGCTTTTGGCTTATCTTCATTTGCCTTGATGTATTTACAAGCAGGATATCCTGAGCAAGCGACAAATTTGTCACCCTTTTTATTAACTCTTTCAACCAATGGCTTTCCGCATTGTGGGCAAATTTCGCCCGTTTCAACGGCCTTTGTTTTTTCTTTTGCTGGCTTATAGGAGCATTCTGGATAATTAGAACATGCGACAAATTCACCAAAACGACCTTTTTTGATAACCATTGGGCTTCCACATTTAGGACAGATTTCTCCGGTTTCCTTTTCGTGGTCTTTCCACATTGCGTCCTGGACAGAATTGAACTTCTCAATGAATGGGTAATAGAATTCTGACATTGCATGGTCTCTTGTCATCTCACCATCAGAAATCTGGTCAAGTTGATTCTCCATGTTTGCGGTATAGGAAACAGAAACTAATTCAGGGAAATATTTATTTAAAACATAAGAGACTCTCTTTCCATCTTCAGTTGGGGTAACGATGCCTCCCTTAATGTCGATATATCCCGATTCGCGTAATTTTGTGATTGTTGTTGCATATGTAGATGGTCTACCAATACCAACTTCTTCCATCGTCTTAACAACTTTAGCTTCGGTAAATCTTGCAGGAGCTTTAGTGTATTTCTGTTGAGGATCTACCTTCTTAATGGAATATGAGGTTTTGTCATGGATTTCAGGAAGCAATTTTGTATCATCTTCATCGAATTCTTTATAGATCGCTTCATATCCATCGAAAACAGTTCTAGCTCCAGTTGTCTTAAATGTTAAGCCATTAGCTTCAAAGATAACGGATGTGACTTCCTGAATCTTATCGCTCATCAAACTTGCTAATGCGCGATCATAAATTAAACGATAAAGTTTCGCTTCATCGGCTGTAACATAATTTGCGACAACTTCCGGTGTTCTGTGGGTTCCAGTAGGACGAATACCTTCGTGTGCATCTTGCACTCTATCGGACTGCTTCTTAGCAGATTTAATGTGTCCAACATATTCTTCGCCGTATTTCTTTGTAATATATGGCTTTGCGTGGCCGTAGAAGAACTCATCTGAAATACGAACGGAGTCTGTTCTCATATATGTAATCAAACCAACATGTTCGCCATTAACGTCAAGTCCCTCGTATAAACGTTGGGCTATATCTTGGGTTCTTTTTGTTGAAAAATGGAATTTAGCAAATGCTTCCTGTTGCATTGTTGATGTGGTAAAAGGAAGCTTTGAAGGAACGTGTTTGATGCTCTTTTCAAGCGAAACAACAGGGATTTCAGCAGGAATTCTAGCAAGAATGGCATCTGTTTCTTCTTTGTTGTGCAAACGGAAATCTTTGCCATCAACCTTTTCTAAAGATGCTTTGACAGATTTGCCGTTGATGTTCAATGTAATATCAATGGTCCAATATTCCTCTGGAACAAATGCTGCGATTTCTTCATCGTTATCAGTAATCAATTTTAATGCGGCAGACTGAACACGTCCTGCGGATTTATAGTTCATCTTCCTCTGCATTAAGTTTGAAAGCTTGAATCCAAGAATCCTATCAAGCATTCTTCTAGTTTCCTGAGAATTGACCAAATTAAGATCGATGTGACCAGGGTTCTTAATGGCTTCTTCAATTGCAGGTTTTGTAATTTCATGGAACTGCAATCTCTTTGTTGTTTGAACGTCGAGCCCTAAAATTTCGGCAAGATGCCAGGAGATAGCTTCTCCTTCTCTATCAGGGTCGGTTGCGAGGATGACTTCAGAAGCGTCTTTCGCGTTTTTCTTTAATTCATCAACAAGCCAGGCTTTCTTTTTGTCGACGATGAAGTCAGGCTCAAAACCATGGTCGATATCAATGCCGAATCCGCCTTTACCCTTTTTTGATAGGTCACGGATATGGCCCTGAGATGCCATGACTTTATAATATTTGCCCAAGTATCTGCCAATGGTGTCGCATTTCTTAGGAGACTCAACAATTATTAACTTCATCTGCAATTTCGCCTTTTCCGGTTGTAAGTTTAGAGATTATTTTTTCCTTGTCAAACACCGAAAAGCGGTTTCATTTTTTCTATAAATATCCTTATTTATATAGGGCAAAAAATAATTTTTTTAATCTTGAAAGAGAACACTTGCCTTTAAAATGTCAACAACATCATCGGCGTTCTCGATAAGCCATGCGCCATCTCGAATTAGTTGGTTACACCCATTCTCGATCAGCGATTCGTGTGGAACGGCACCAACCTCTCTACCAAGTTCAAGAGCATGCCTGACGGTTGTAAGCGTCCCACTTTTCATAGCACTCTCCCCAACGATAGTAGCTCTTCCTACTGCAGCAATGATTCTATTGCGTTTAGGGAAGTTTGAGGGAAGTGCCTCAACATCTGGTGGATACTCGCTTAAAACTAAGCCATTTTCTATAGTTCTTTTGTATAAATCCTTATTAATATTAGGATAAGGCCTATTGATGGCTGTTCCTAAAACCCCGATTACTTTTCCACCTGCGTCTAGAGCCGCCTCCATAACAGCGCCATCGATTCCCCTTGCTAACCCACTAACTAATGTTAAGCCCTTCTTGGCACATTCACTGCCTATTCTCCTTGCCATTTCTAAGCCATACTCACTTGCTTCACGCGATCCAACATAGGCATACGTCTTTTCAAAATTCTTTAAAAGATCTATGTTTCCGTAATAATAAAGAACTAATGGCGGACAAAAGCACCTCTTCAAAGACTCTGGGTATCGCTTATCCATTAAAGTAATGAAACCACAATCTAGAGAATCATAATAATATCTAAGAACATCAACATCTAATTCCTTAAATGTTCTTAGTTCATTCATAATCTCCTCGAACTCTCCGTTGTGTTTCATGGAGAGGTAAAATAAAACATCTTTTTCGGTCATATAAAAAATCCCCCTATTAATTACTAGAGAGATTTTTCGATTTTTTCCTAAAAAAGTGTTTCTTGAACGAAATAATATCGTTTAACCGGTCCAAAAGTCTTCCTATGGATGTGATCAATCGGACCATATTTCTCCAAAGCCTCCAAATGAAGCTTAGTGCCATAGCCTTTATGTTTAGCAAAACCATACTCTGGATATTTAGCGTCAAGATCCTTAAGCCACCTGTCTCTTGTAACTTTTGCAAGAATTGAAGCGGCCGCAATATTAAGGCATTGTGCATCTCCCTTTACCATAGGAATAACTGGAACGTGAAGATTCTTGATTGGCATTGCATCAGTGATTACTAAATCATACTTGCCCTTGATCTCCATTAGACATTTAACCATCGTTTTTCTTGTGGCTTCATATATATTTATCACGTCTATTTCATCGGCCGAGGCAAAGTTGATTGAATAAGCAATAGCATTCTCGATAATCAAATCATAGAGCGCTTCTCTTTTCTTTTCTGTAAGCTGTTTTGAGTCATTGATTTCTTCGCTCTGAAAATCAGGCGGCAAAACAACAGCGGCCGCAACAACCGGTCCAGCTAAAGGACCACGCCCAGCCTCATCAACTCCAGCAATGTAATGAATTGTATCCGAATAGTATTCTCTTTCTTTATCTAACATTATTCCGGCTTCTCCAAAGAAATGTTACCGAGCATTGTATCCTGGAAATCTTTTAAAACTCTAAGGGCAGCCTTGGTCTTATCAGCTTCCCCGCCTGCGACTAAAAGACCGCATTTTTTAGCAACAACATCCAAAATATAGTCGAATTCAGCATTATTTAGGTCATCAATGCCATACCTGTTTTTCATACAATTTGGGTAATATAGGCGGAAATACGCTATCAATTTCTCAAATAGTTCGTGATTTGGAAGAACTTCTTCTCTGATTGAACCGAGTAAAGCAAGAGTTATTGCCTGATCCTTATCTTCGTAATGCATAGGCAAAATTCCTGGCGTATCTAGCAAGACAAAATCAGATGATATCTTAATCCACTGCTCGGCTCTTGTGACACCAGGACGGTTGGCCGCTTTTGCCACGGCTTTTCCCGCAAGGTTATTGATGAGTGTACTTTTTCCGACATTAGGAATTCCAACAATTAAAAGCCTGAGTGGCTGTTTCTTCATTCCTAGTTTTGCTTCTTTCTCGCGTTTTGCACGGCAGAGAGGCTCGCTCTTTTTGACTAAAAGACTTAGGACCTTTTCCTTTTTTAGGTCGCTAGAAAAAGCAATAATGCCTTTGCTAGCAAAATAAGATATCCAACGTTTGGTCACCTCTGGGTCTGACTTATCGCTTTTCGAAAGGACGACCAAAAGAGGCTTGCCGTTTATCATTGGCGCAAAGAGCGGATTTCTGGTTGAAATTGGGGCTCTTGAATCAACGATCTCAACAACCAAGTCACTGGCCTTGACCATAGGCATCAAGGAATTCAATGCCTTTTTCATATGACCAGGGAAGTAATGAACGTTTTTTTGCTGCATTCCTTCTATGCTCATAGGTCTTCTATCCTCCATGGCAAAATGTATTTAGTGTACATGACCTTAGGCTCTTGCCCAGGAACATATCTGCATTTTGTTACGATGGCTACCGCTTTGCCAACAAGCATATTCTCTTTAATAGCACCAACAATTGAAGAACGCGAGTCTAGTGAGGCTCCTAATCTTCTGTTATCTCCGACAACATAATATTCGCCTTCGCCAAGAGTGAACGGAGCCATATATCCTTGCGATGTTTCATTCATCGCTGCTTGGTACCATGATTCCGAAACCAATGGCTTTGTGGCCTTGTTGTTTTCATATGAAAGGAATGGCTGTTCAACAGGAGAAAAATCATCTTCTTCACCTTTTAATATATATAAGGTGCCAGAATTATCGAATTTGATGGTTTCACCTGGCAAACCTACGATTCTTTTTACTTTAAGAGAAGCATTGGTTTTTAATTCATCGCCCACGTAATCTCCTGGATAATAAGTAATAACAATGTCAAATCTCTTTAGGTTCTTTGTGAACCCCTTATTGCTATCCATTAATCCATAGTCGCAAATATATGTTGCATCTCCGGAAAAGTCTTTGATCTTCCATGTGTTTTCTGGATCATCATAGAAAGTTCCGTCATCATATTCGATCCTTGTATCATAGTTTAGGGTTGGATACATAGATTCCCCGTCAACCATGAATGGAGCATATCTTGTGAAGTTATAGATGAATTGCCCGCTCACGCCAAAGACAAAAGCAAGGGCAACAGAAAAGATTCCCTCGAACATGTTCTTTCCGAGGTTGTTCTTGTTGCGTTTAGTTTTGCCAGCCTTAGGCGGTAGAGCTTTCGCTCTTCTTACTTCACAGTCCATCTCGTTAATTATACTACTCTTCTTTAGAAGACAAAGAAAAAGGCTCCACGAGGGAGCCTAATCTTTATCACTAGCTTACTTAGCGTCTGCGTCTTTGATACGTGCAGCTTTGCCTGAGAGCTTGCGCATGTAGTGAATTCTTGCTCTGCGGACCTTACCATGCTTGAGAACCTCAATCTTGGCAATTGCAGGAGAATTTACTGGGAAGGTACGCTCAACACCGATACCTGATGACATCTTACGGACGATGAATGTCTCGCTGACGCCATGGCCACGACGCTGGATAACGACACCTTCGTATGCCTGAATACGCTCTTTCTTGTTCTCAACGATACGGACTGAAACCTTAACGGTGTCACCTGCTGAGAATTCAGGAATGTCTGAACGAATCTGACGGGCTGTGATTTCTTCAACGATATTGTTGTTCATTTCACAATTCCTCCTTGGTGATCATTTCTCTTCAGGTTCATAACCATTTTGTTAGCGGAGCCTGCGTAGCGCTATAAACGCAATGAGTATAATAATGGCTTAATTCTAGTCGTGCAACTACTTTTTATTTAAATAAATGACTTTTTTGCGTGGTGTTAAGTAAATTTGCTTGACAGATATATATCACTTAAGTAAGATTTGCCTCGGTAAAGGAGATTATACCTATGTCAGTTAAAATCAGATTAACAAGAATCGGCCGTCACAAAGACCCATTCTTCAGAGTTGTCGCTTCAGATTCACGCGTCGCTAGAGATGGCGGATGCATCGAACAGATCGGCACATACGACCCAGCTCAGGGCGTCGAGAATGCAGACATCAACGAAGAGCTCGCATTAAAGTGGCTTAACGCTGGTGCTATCCCAAGTGACTCAGTCCGCGCTATGCTCTCATCAAAGGGCATCATGGCTAAGTACGCTGCTGCTAAAGGAAAGAAATAATGATCGACTACGAGAAGGTCATTCACGGTCTTATTGATCCATTAGTGGAGCATCCTAAGTCAATTATGATCCGCGAGCTCCCTGGATCAACAGAAAAAGACGTTACCCTTCTTATCGTTTCCGAAGATGACGACACAGCTCGTCTCATCGGCAAAAGAGGAGCAGTTGCTAATGCATTACGCGAAGCTATTGGCATCGTTGGTAAGGCAGACAACAGCAACGTCAGAATCCGCTTGAAGTTTGAAAGCTTCAACGAAGACAGCACGGAGAGCGACGCCGATTAATTCGGCGCCGTTTTTTGACTAATTATGGAATATATTAGAATCGGACATGTCATGAAACCATTTGGTCTTGATGGAACATTCAAGGTCTTTTCCATGACTGATTTTCCAAAGCAAAGATTAAGAGTTGGGAATACACTATCTTTCTACAATGAAAGAACAGGCGAAAGAAGAGACTTCGTCGTCGAGCGCGCTCGTATCCAGAAAACTGAATACTACTTAAAGGTTCAGGGCATTGATACACCAGAACAAGCAGATTTGCTAAGAAACCTCTTCATCGAAATTGACAAAGACAGCGCACCACTTCCAAAAGGATTTATTCGCTTTGAAGATATGAAAGGCTGTACAGTTGTTGATGAGGAAGATAAACCTCTTGGCACAGTAATCGACGTAAAAGATACCGGAACGCTAAACATCGTCTGCAAGAAAGATGATGGTACAACCTTCTATGTACCTTACGTAAAGAAGGTGTTTGTCTTAGACATCAATATCGAAACAAAAATAATCAAAATCCACGTGATTCCAGGTTTATTATGAAAATTACAATTCTTACTTTATTCCCTGAAATGTTTGACGGATTCAAAACAAATTCGATTATCGCAAGAGCCATTTCAAAAGGCTTAGTCGAGGTCGAATGTGTTCAAATCCGCGATTTCACTAAGGATAAATATGGTAGAGTCGATACTCCTCCAGTTGGCGGAGGCGCTGGCTTAATTCAGAAATGTCAGCCATTAGTGGATGCATTGAAAAGCATCAGAACGCCTGGATCAAAAGCAGTTCTCTTCTCGCCTAGAGGCACCACATATAATGAATCAAAAGCAAAAGAGTACGCTACGCTTGACCATCTAATCCTCGTATGTGGACACTACGAAGGCGTTGATGAACGCGTCAACAGCTATGTAGACGAATTATTATCTATCGGGGACTACATATTAACCGGAGGCGAAATTCCTTCAATGGCAGTCGCCGATTCAGTTATCAGATTACTCGATGGGGCAATCACCAAAGATTCGTTGAAAGACGAGTCATTCAATTCGCCTCTACTCGAGTACCCACAATATACAGAACCATACGATTTCGCGGGTGAAACCGTTCCTGATATACTTTATTCAGGCAATCACGTAGCCATTGAAAAATGGAGGAGAAAACAGTCGTTAAGACTTACCAAGGAGCATCGTCCAGATCTATTTGCAAAAATAGAATTAAGCAAGCAAGACAAAAAATTACTGCTTGAACTCGAGACTGGTGAGACTCCAGATTCAGAAAAGAAGGCTATTGAAAAAGGCCACAAATTCATAAAATAAATGGACCGATCAACTAGATCGATCCTTTTTTATTTACCTCCAAAGCCTCCAAAGCCGCCAGGCATCTTGCCAGATTTCTGCATCTGCTTCATCTGCTTCATCATCTCTTTGGATTGTTCCCACTTTCTAATGACTCTATTAACTTCTGCATTTGTCAATCCACATCCTTTGGCAACACGATTTTTTCTAGAGAATTTAAGGCAATCAGGGTGCTTTCTCTCGTATGGAGTCATTGAGTTAACAACAGATTCAAATATTTTCATCTCGCGCTTTGCCGCATCCTGCTGCTCATCAGTAAGCTTCGGCATACCCGGAATCATCTTGGCAATCGCTCCAATGGAACCAATCTTTTGAACCATCTTCATTTGTTTAAGCAGATCGTTGAGGTCGAAATCGCCATCCATCATCTTTCTGGCTTGTTTTTCGGCATCCTTTTCGTCTATCGCTTCCTTTGCCTTCTCAACTAAAGTGACAACGTCACCCATGCCGAGGATACGATCAGCCATTCGCGATGGATAGAAGATATCCAAATCAGACATCTTTTCACCAATACCAGCAAATTTAATTGGAAGACCGGTTAAATATTTGATCGATAGAGCTGCACCACCCTTTGCATCACCATCAAGTTTAGACATGATGACACCGGTTAATCTAAGATCTTGGTTAAAGGTATTTGCGACGTTAACTGCATCTTGACCTGCGGCGGCGTCAACAAGCAATAACACTTCAGTTGGATGAACCGCTTTGTTGATTGTCTTCAACTCTTCCATAAGAGCCTCATCAATCTGTAAACGACCCGCAGTATCCATGATTAATACGTCATATCCTTCTGCAAGAGCCTTTTCTTTGGCTTTAAGAGCAACATCAACAGGATTTACATTGGTGCCCATTTCAAAGAAATCGACGTCTAATTGCTTGGCAATTTGTCCTAACTGGTCAATTGCAGCTGGTCTATAAACGTCTAACCCCGCAAGAAGGACTTTCTTCTTTAATTTATTTTTCATTAAATTTGAAAGTTTACCTGTGGACGTGGTCTTACCTGAACCCTGAAGACCAACCATCATGATTGTGGTTAAACCCTTTTCGTATTTGATATCCGTGTTATCCGCACCGAGAAGTTCTACCAATTCGTCATGGCAGATTTTAATAAGCATTTCACTAGGATTGACTTTAGCGAGAACATCTTGTCCTAAAGCTTTTGTTTTAACATCCTCGGTAAAGGCCTTAACAACTTTGAAATTGACGTCCGCTTCAAGCAAGGCAACGCGAATTTCCCTGATCGCAGAAGCCATGTTTGCTTCTGTAATCTTGTCTTCTTTTCTCATCTTCTTGAAGATGGACTGGAATTTATCTGTAAGTGTTTCAAATGCCATATTAGATATTCTCCTTAATGATGTTGATGAGTTCATCCTTCGTTACCGATGGATCGTATTTTGCTTTCTCTATCAAGACTTTTATGTCGTCTTCCTTTTTTATCAAATTGAGTTTTGACTCGAATTCATTCAGCTTTTCATATGATTTATGGAGCGAATCAGAGATTGCTGCACGAGATATACCTCTATTTTCCGCTATTTCAGAAAGTGACAAATCGTAGAGATAATAATCAGAAAATACTTCTTGCTGGGTAGGTGTCAGCAAGGAGCCGTACTTCTCGAATAATCTCGAAGCCTCTTCTCTTTTCTCAATGATTCTTTCTTCCATTATTTATTTCCTACTAATAAGCCGTTTAGGTATTCGTCTAAGTCAAATTCTTCAAGGTCTTCCATACGTTCTCCAAGCCCGATAAAACGAACTGGAACGCCTAATTCTTCTCTAATTGAAAGAATTATTCCGCCTTTGGAAGTTCCATCCATCTTAGTGATAACAATACCGGTGATGTCGCTTACCTCTTTGAATGCTTTTGCCTGAGAGACACCATTCTGCCCTGTTGTTGCATCAATAATCAAGAAAGTCTCATGCGGAGCTCCTTCAATTTCTCTAGAGATGACTCTATTCATTTTTGCAAGTTCCTGCATAAGGTTCTGCTTATTCTGCAAACGTCCCGCTGTATCAACGATCATTAAATCGATATTGTGTTCAACGGCATATTTTGCACCATCATAGCAAACTGAGGCTGGATCCCCGTTTTCCTTGCCTGTAATAATTGGACAGCCGAGTCTTTCTGCCCATATCTTAAGTTGTTCGACTGCTCCTGCTCTGAAAGTATCCGCGGCAACAAGAAGAACGCTCTTTCCTTGGTCTAAGTATCTTTTTGATAATTTAGCAATAGAAGTAGTTTTTCCCACGCCGTTAACGCCTTCTACTAACAAAACAGTTGGTCCATTCTCCTGGAAATGAATTTCATTTGTGATTGAACCACCGCTTTCCACATATCCAACAAACATAGCGTCAATTAATTGTTCATTGATTGCTTTTGGATCAGTAATGCCTTCGTCTTCTGATTTCTCAAGCAGTTCTTCGCAAAGTTTCAAAGTTAATGAGACGCCAACATCAGCCTCAATTAAGATCTGCTCAAGTTCCTCAAAATATTCTTCATTAACCTCGGCAAAACGTTTTGAAAGGTCATCTAAACGTGAGGCAAATGCTTGTCTAGATTTCGAGAGCCCCTTTTCGTATTTTTCGGTCTTCTCATCTTTTTTCTTCTTACTGAATTTCTCTTTTAAAAATGCAAATAAGCCCATATTTATGCTCCTACCATCTTGCTAAGGGCATCTCTAGCAGCATTGCTCTCCGCTTCTTTTTTGGAATGTCCAACACCCCTGCCCAATTCGATATCTTCGAGATAGACTGCCATAACAAAAGTTTTGTCATGAGCAGGTCCCGATTCTGAGATTGTCTTATAGGAAATGGTTTCTCTAGTTTCTGCTTGTAGCTTTTCTTGCAAAGTGCTCTTTGGATCTTTTTCTACGAGGACTTTCGCAGATTTAATATCTTCTTCCATGAGCGTTTTTACAAAATCGACGGCATAGTCTAAACCTTTATCAAGGTATATCGCCCCAATAAAACTCTCGAATATGTCTTCGTAGAGATGGTCATTTGTCTGCTGAAGAGATTCGCCGGTACGTAGGTATTTATCTAAACCGAGTTTTCTTCCGTATGAAGCCTCACTTGCTGTTCTTATAAACTGTGATCTGAGTTTGGTGAGATCGCCCTCTAGCATCTCTGGATGATGCTTATAGGAAAGCTCGCCAACAACGAATCCGATTAATGAATCTCCAAGAAATTCCAATCTTTCGTAATCTTGATGCTTAGTATTCGCTTTATTGTTGAAAGAAGAATGCGTTAAAGCGAGCTCATAAAGAGTTGTATCATTTGGTTCGATTCTAAGTTTTTTTAGTAATCCATCGACGAAAGACATTATTTAACGAATCCTTCCTTGATCTTTGCAACAACATTATTAACAGCTAATTTATATGCGATATTCATGGCAGATTCAAAAGATTCTCCATCAGAGTTTCCGTGCGCTTTGACTGCCACGTAATTGACTCCAACAAGCATTGCGCCTCCAATCTTCTTTGGATTCATCTTGCCCATAAAGACATCAAATCCCTTCTTTGCAAATAGATAGCCGATCTTGCTCCAGCAACTTCTTTTAAATGCCTTTTTGATTTCGTTGCCCATTCCTTTGGCGACGCCTTCCGTTGTCTTTAAAAGGACATTGCCCGTAAAGCCATCACAAACTGCGACGTCTGTATAGTCTGTTAATAGCTGATTACCTTCGACATTTCCAATAAAGTTAACCTTTGTGTCTTCCTTGAGCAACTTATATGCTTCTTTACCTAGAGGTGAACCCTTCCCCTCTTCGCTTCCGTTAGCAACTAATCCACAGCGTGGGTTTTCCACTCCGAAAACAGCATTTGAATATAGAGAGCCCATTAAAGCGAATTGCTGAAGTTCTTCAGCTGTATTTTCGTTACTTGAACCGCAGTCAAGAATAGTGACATAACCACCTTTTTCGGTGAGTTTTGGGAAAGATGTAACTAAAGCAGGACGTTTAACGCCATCAATCTTTTTTAGAATCAATGTAGCTGCACTTAGGAATGCGCCAGTTCCACCTGCGGAAATAACACCATCAGCATGCATTTCAGGATCTGCTGCCGCTCTAACTGCTTTAACCATTGAGGCGTCTTTCTTTCTTAAGACTTCCATCGCGCCGGCAGTCATACCAACAGTATCGTTAGCCTCAATAATCTCATAGCCTTCCATATCGGAAAGTTCATCAAGTTTACCAACTAAAACTAATTCACAATCTGGGTGGTTCTTTTTAAACCTTCTAACGCCTTCTTTTGTCGCAGCGCTTCCGAGGTCTGAACCCATCATATCTACTATTAACTTGACCATGCTTTTCTCCTTTACCTACGGCTATTATAGCCGTGATAGCAAATTCTCTCTATGATAATGTGCTAATTAAGGCCTTCTCTTTGGCCAATTCTATTATCTCTAGATTTTCACTAAGCATTTTATTCTTAAGAATAATGGTCGCATCATCCCTCGCAATTTCAAAAATCTTAAAGTCGTCAATAATGTTGGCAAAAGCAAACTCAGGCAATCCAGATTGCCTTACACCCGCAATATCTCCAGGTCCACGAAGCCTCAAATCTTCTTCGGCAACCTTAAATCCATCATCAGTTTCCATTAGGATCTTTAGTTTCTCATCATCATCTTCAAGGCTGCTTAGCAAAATACATTCCGAAGGAGTTCCATCTCTTCCTACTCTTCCTCTTAGCTGATGCAAACTCGATAAAGAGAAATGGCTTGGAGAATAAATAACCATCAAATCAGCATTCTTAACATCGATTCCAACCTCAATTACCGAAGTGGCAACAAGTATTGGGCATAACCCTGTTTTAAAGGCAAGCGTTGAGGCTTCTTTATCGTCCTCACTTACCTTTCCATGAATCAAAGAGACCTTATTCGGGAAGAGAGAACAGTATTTATCATAAATATCCAGAACAGAGGTTTCTTCTTCTCTTCCTTCAATCTGTGGAACAACAATAAATACGCGTTTTCCTGAACAAACTGATGCTTTTATGCGGTTCAGCACTTTTGGATCATCTGATTATAGATTATATGTTTTTACGTTTCTTTTGCCTGCAGGGAATTCATGTAAAGTAGAAACGTCTAAGTCTCCGTAAATCGTCAAAGTTAACGTCCTTGGGATTGGAGTAGCAGACATAAGCAAAAGGTCTGCATGCTCACCTTTTCCTACCAACTGGGCTCTTTGGTTAACGCCAAATTTGTGTTGTTCATCAATGATAACCAAGCCAAGGTAAGCATAATTTACCTGCTTTGAGAATAATGCATGTGTGCCAACAACAATATCTACTGTGCCGTCTTCCAAATCCTGAAGAACATTTCTTTTCTCATAAGGATCCATGTGCCCAACGAGTAAAGCTATCTCAACGTTTGTATTCTTAAACAATTCCTTTAATGTTTCATAATGTTGTCTTGCAAGAGTATCAGTTGGAGCAAGTATGGCTGTTTGTTCGCTTCTTAAATGATTTGCATACGCGCAAAGAGAAGCAACGAGCGTTTTGCCTGTACCTACATCACCTTGAAGAAGTCGATACATTACTGTTGGAGAGTCCATATCCTCTAAACAAGCATTAAATGCAGCTAGCTGATCATTTCCAACTTTGTAAGGCAAAGAATCAATAAAAGACTGCAGTTTCTCTCTATCAACTAACCTATTTCGAGGTTTCCTTAGTGACTTATTCGCCCCTCTAACCAATTGATTAGAGAGTTCAAACATAAGGGCTTCATTATATTTAAATACGCGTAATCCCTTACGAATATCATCTTGCGTGTGCGGAAAATGAACATGCTCGTAAGCCTTAGATATAGGTTCTAAGCGATATTTTTCCTGTAAAGATACAGGGACAGGACTGTCTATTCCCCCGTTGTAATAGGCTAAAGCCTTCTTAACCAATAAAGAAAAACTCCTATTTTCAATATCACTTGGAAGAGAATAGATTGGTTTTATTGCATTTTCCTGCTCAATCTTGCCTTTAACGATATTTAAAAGCGAAAGGACGCCTCTTTTTTTATCGTACGAGCCAGAAAGAGTATATAGTTCTCCTTCAACTAAAAATGAACTTAGGTAATTCCTATTCCAGGCTTCAACTGCAAAGATTTCTCCTGCGGTCGTTTCAAAATAAAACTTATGAAGAGTTCTATGTGAAAAGCGCACTGGCCTTGAAGGTTTTCCTCTTAGTTTGCCGAGAACAACAATCCTTTCCTTATTCTGGTACACGTTTTTTCTAGGAGTATATTCAAAAGACTCATATCTTCTAGGAAGATGATTTAGGACATCTGTGTATGTTTTAATGCCCATCTTCGTTAACGCTTTATTGATGTTTTCAGAGGAAGAGAACTTCATGTAAATAGTGTAGCATAAATCTTCGCAAAAGACGTGAAATCATAAAGAAAAAGGTGTGATTTCGCACACCTTTTTGTGATTGTGGGTTTATTATTCGACTCCGATAAGGAATGAATATACTGGCTGACCGCCATTCTTAACATCGATATCAAGATCAGGATATTTCTCTTCAAGAGCATCCTTAATTTCTTTTTCTTCATTAGCGCTGACATCTTGGCCGTAAATGACGGTAATCATATAGGAATCCTCGTCGACTAATGCATCGATGATGTCGTTCAATGACTGGTACTTATCAGGGACACAGGAGATGATCGACTTATCGTCAGCCATTGCCATGTAGTAGTCTTTTGTGATGTGGACTCCATCAATATCAGTATCCTTGATCGCGTATGTAACGCTGCCAGATTTAACATCCTTAAGAGCGCTCTTCATGTTATCGAAATTGTCTTCTGGGGACAAATCTGGGGAGAATTGCATTAATGATGTAATACCCTGGAGAATTGTCTTTGATGGCACAACCTGACCAACTGTCTTAGTGTTGTCGATGACTTCACATGCCTGAGATGCAGCCATAACGATGTTGGAATTGTTTGGGTAGATAAATACGTGTTTTGCATGTACTTTCTCAAGTGCTTTGACAAAATCCTCTGTTGAAGGGTTCATTGTCTGGCCTCCGCCAACAATGACATCAACGCCAAGCTCTTTGAACATTTCATCAAGTCCAGAACCAGAGCTAACAGCAATCAAACCATATTCCTTATAAGGTTCTTCCTTAGCCTTTTCAGCCTTGGCTCTTTCGATATTTCCGGCCATATCCGTTGCAACAGCACCATTTTCGATGTTGTGGTGCTCTTCAGACATGTTTTCAATGGTAATTGTTAGGAATTCGCCATAATTCTGAGCGTAATTCAACATAGTACCAGGTGTTAATGTATGGACGTGAACCTTAACAATATCATCGTCTCTTACCAAGACAATTGAGTTTCCGTGTCCAGATAAGAAGTTTTGGAATCTCTTTTCAATAAATGGTTTTTTACCATCATTTGGACCGCCCAATCTCAAGATAAACTGAGTGCAGTATCCGTATCCTTCTTCATCTTCGCTAATTTTTGCTCCAGCATATGGAGATGCAAGGACAGCTGAATCATTTGTCTGACCTGCGTCGAGCTGAATTCTTTCGACAAATTTGCCGTGAGCAGCCTTTGCCATACCTTCGAATATGACGCATAATCCAGCACCGCCTGAATCAACAACTCCAACTTCTTTTAAAATTGGGAGTAAATCAGGTGTGTGATCAAGTGATTTTTTAGCTTCTTCGAGAAGAATATCTAATGCAGTTTCAAAAGAAGTGTCTTTTTTGATTCTTTCAACTAATGCAGATGACGATTCTCTAATAACGGTAAGAATAGTGCCTTCAACCGGCTTCATAACAGCCTTGTAGGCAACTTCTTTAGCAGAAATGAATGCATCTACCATTTCTCTGACGGTAATCTGCTGCTTGCCTTCGATTCCAACAGAGAATCCTTTAAAGATCTGTGAAGTGATAACACCAGAGTTTCCTCTAGCGCCCATAAGTAAACCTTTGGAGAATGCTTTAGCGATCTCAGAGATATCCGTATCGTTTCTGTTCTGAATTTCCTTAGCGCCAGATGTCATTGTAAGGTTCATGTTCATACCTGTATCTCCATCTGGAACAGGGAAAACATTGAGCTGATCAATCTCTGGGTAATGGTTGAACAAATTATTAGCGCCTGAAAGGAATAACTGCTTCAGGTCCTGGCCATTAATAGTTTTCATAAAATTAGATTTCCTTAACGTCCTGCACGAAAACATTTACCTTCTTGAAAGGTATCTGGAAAGTCTTTTCGAGGACATAAGAGACTTTCTTCTGGACTTCGCTCATGACTTCAGTCACTTTGACGCCATAAGCGACGACAATATAAACATCAACATCATAAGATTCTTTCTTGTTATCGCGGTCAATAGCAAAAGCTAAGGCTGCACTAAGAGAAGTAGAACTATGACCAGCTTCGAAAACATCATATGGCGATTCACTGCTTTTAAGAAAACCAGAAACCCCACCTAGATGAC
>JAKSVD010000050.1 GCA_024408305.1 Bacilli bacterium
AGGATGACGATTGCCATTAGGATCAGAAGACCCATCAGCTAGTGTCCAACCTTGGCTTGGCGAGACCCTTGTAAGGGGCAACCATTTGACTGGTTGAGAGCATATCCAAGATAGTCCTCCTACTATATAACTAGAGCGATTTTCCGATTTTTTCCTAAGAATCGTATTAATTGATATCAAAACGAGACAAATGTTGCATATAAAAAGACCTAGATCGCTCTAAGTCTTCATTTTGTTAATCCATGTATATCATATGGATTTCATCGTAATGATTCTTGTTCTCTTCTGATGGCGGAGCGAATTTTGAAAGCATATCCGTTATGACATCATCAGGCACGATGAGTTGAGGGGCTCTATGACGATTTCTCTCGTATAAGGCTTCTTTATTATGGAAGTTCAGCATATAGAGAATCGTCTTGTCCCTTTCGATGCGGGAGAGGAAGTATTCTCTTCTCTCGTCATTTAGAAATGTCGAATCAAGCAGCACCACTGCATCCGGGTTATATTTGAATGCTTCATTGGTGCGACGAATCATCTCGTCATACACAACATTCATATCAGGTAGCATTACCGAATAATCTTTGGTGTATTCGTAGCGAATCTCATTGCTAGCCATCTTAATGATTGTGGCTGCATCGAATTTGTTTTTGACAAATGTTGTCTTGCCAGCGCCTGTAACGCCAGATAATAGGATTAGTGTTCTCATATTCCTCCTTCCCTTAAAAGAAAAGCGGCCTCAATGGAGACCGCGTAAAAGTTATTCCGCTTTTGGTTCTTCGGCTTTAGGCTCTTCTTTCTTTTTGCCCTGTAAAGCCTTATAGACAAGAGCTGCAAGTGCGCCGCCGGCAAGAGGAGCTAAGATCCAGATCCAAACCTGTTCGAGGGAGGTTGTTTCTCCTGCGAAAGCCTGAAGGAGAGCTGGAGCAAGTGATCTTGCTGGGTTAACTGATGTTCCGGTGAAGCCAAGCCCAAGCATGTGGACGAATGCGAGCGCTGTACCGATGAAGAGTGGAGCGTTCTTTCCGCTGTAGTTCTTCTTGTCTGTGACCCAGAGGATGACGAAGACGAAGACGAATGTTAAGAGGATTTCGACAAGGAATGCGCCGATATATGACCAAGCGTTGAGGTCGCCGCTCATATTTATTGCAAAGGCATACTGGATTTCGTTTCCGCCCAATGCATTAAATGGAGCGACATTGACGAGGAATAATCCAAGGAGTGCGGAACCAACAAGAGCTCCAACAACCTGTGCACCCATGTAAGCGAGCATTTCCTTTAAGCTCATTTCACCCTTAATCCACATAGCAAGGGAGACTGCTGGGTTGATGTGGCAGCCAGAGATACTGCCGAATGTGTAAGCAACAACAACGATTACCAAACCGAATGCCAATGATGTTGCAACAATATCAGCGCCGCTGAGGACTGCAACTCCACAAGCAAAGAGAGTAAGGAAAGCTGTACCAATTGCTTCAACAATACATTTCTTTAATAGTGACATTTGTATGTACCTTCTTTCGCTATTATTTTAGGAGCATTTGAAACTATTTCCATAGTTTATTTAATTATTTTTGACAGGAATTCTTCTAGTTCAGCCTTGTGGTGCCCAAAGAAGATGATATGGTGGTTTCCACAAGGATTCTTTAAAAGAGAGGAAACCCCAGGAAGTTCAACAATGACCTGCGTCCTGCAGAGATTGGAATCATTTAAGTTTTCGATGATCTCCCCTTCTTCTAGGAAATAATGTTTGAGGTCACTAGATAGTCTGAATACGGTAACTGGCCCGAGTTTTACTTCTCCTTTGATTGCAACACCGATCTTTGACTCGAAGTGGGTGTGGAATTTCCAGGAATCTGTCATCTCTTTTGGGAGAGTGCAGTGAGCTAGAGTGATTCTACTCTTTTCAACATCGATTCTAGATGGGTTTGCCTGGAATGATGATTGATTGAAAAGCTTCTTTACTAGATACATGGAAATCATCGCCATGATATCGCCTTCGCACGTTCCGATTATTCCATCGTCATTGAATTCGGATAAAGCAAGACAGCCTGTCATCCTGATGGTGGATAACAAATCGAAGCAGCGGATAGTCAATCCATCAAGTTGATATTTCTCCACTATCGCTTCTAAGGCTTTATGGAATTTCTCTGCGTTATTGATTTCTGATTGTGAGAAATAATCGCATCTATATTTTTGGCCCTCTGTTAATGATTTGTAATTCTCTATCGATTCAGATAGCGGAATGTCAACGAGTTCGATATTAAATGCCTGTTTAACCGACTCGTAGTTTGGAATTGAAGAGATAAGCCAGTCAGATGGCTTTCCGATAACTCCCAATCTTGCAGGAGCTTCTTCAACACTCGAATCAGCAAGTTCCTTTATTCTATTTGCGATATATTCATCGCTTCCATGAAGAATCTCGCCTTTGAGGTTATGGTTATTGAGGTAAGTAAGGATTTCTAGCGATGCCGCAAGAGAATTGTTCGCCCCGTTGGTCAATAGGTAATACGGGGCTTTTAAGTTAGCGATATTCTCTAAGAACAATCCCTCTGATCCACCTGAAGCGATAAAGATTAATTTAACGTCGCAGTCATAATCAGAAATTGGGCTTAATTCAATTGATGAGCCTAGACATTCTTCTATGCCTTTGATGAAGGCTCTATTTTCCTCGTTAAAGAGGTTTGACTCATGTAGAGTGGACATGAGCTTTGATACTTTAATTTTCATATTCCGTCAAATCCTTATTTATATAATAAAGAATAAGATGAGCGATTACTTCCCTTTTCTTGCTTTTGAACTTAAATATAGAAAATACCCTAGCCATTTTGATAGCAGGGTATTATTCATTAAATCTTTTCTAATGCGAAGAAATAGTTTCCGTATGGGTTATCAACGAAGCTCCAGTGTTCATCGGTGAACCAAGTCCAGTGGGATTCGTCGTATGTTGCGTAGGCTGCAATCTTCTTTTCGTCGAGGATCTCACCGTTTCTAGCATCGATGAATGTTGATTCGGCAATGTTGCCCTTCCAGCATCCACCATCGCGGGATCCCTTGTAGGTTCCCTTCCATCCGACATGGAAGTAATCAGCGCCAGGTGTTCCGCATTCGTTGCACTCAAGAGCTAAATTCTTATCTCCATCGCCTAAGCTTCTGACCTCATATCCAGTGATGATGCGGTACGCATCTTCTGTTATCCATTTTTCGTTATAGAGGATAGTGAATGTAGCTAGCGCTGTTCCCATCACCTTAGCGCTTGTGAGGTATCCGATATAATCCATATCGACTGGGACTAAGCCGTTTTCCTTCATAAGCTTCATTCTGGTTACGATTCTTGCGTGATCAATTGGCTCAACGAATGTGTGCTTATTGATATCTTCCTCATAATAGGAAGCTGATTTACCGATTGCGACGACACGTTCAAGCTTGAAGTTTGATTTGAATTTAGGCTCATTGCCCTTGTTCTCGTAACTTGTATCGAACTTTGCTCTATAGAAGTTGCCACCGAGGTTTGCCTCTGCTAAGAAGCAATAATTGTCTCCATATTTTTCGAGCTTATCGTATTCAGATCTAATTGCATCTCTTGCAGTTAAGTATTCGTCTTTGATTTCATCTTCGTTGACTCCGGCGAATAAGCAAGCCTGTGCTGCTAATGCGGCATTGACATCAAGTTGATGAGCAAGATTTGCAAGAGCACCGGTAGCTGGTTCTCTCATTTCGCCTGCGAAGTTGAACATGTATTTCATTCTAGAGACGTATCTCTCTGCCACGCTCTTGGTGGATTTGCCGTTAATCTGCTTAGCGTAATTGATTGCTAAGTTACGGATCTCCAATGCCTTGTTGTGGTTATCTTTATAGTAATCACGTGTGAATCTTTCCATGAGATTAGCGTAGGCTAGATTAACCGCGGTTTCTTTTGCAATTGGGAGATTTGCTCCATTGAGTGCATCTTCGATGTCTTCATACATTCTATCGATGAAGCCCTTGCCTACTGTGTCGTAGTTCTTATCTAAATACGCTTTAGCTTTTGGGAATTCCTCTACGTTAATCGTATAGACTGGTTCCTTTGAGTTTTCATAATCGATAAATGGAACGAGGGAATAAGAATCAGAGACTGATTTTGCCTTGAATTCCATGACACGGCTTTCTTTAACATATGCCTTGCATGATTGTTCTAGATAATCAGAATAGTCTCTTCTGAAGTCATCGATCTTTTCAGCGTAGTTTGTATTGAAGGAAGAGATTGCCTTTTCCTGTTCTTCTAACATGACTTCGTTGACCATTGCCTGAGTTCTGACAGTTTCAGTTGATAACTGGTTGTAGTTCTTCTCAAGCTTCTCGCCGATCATGTCTAATTTTTGATCCATCTCTTTGAGCTTGTTCATGACATCAGCGGTCGTTGGACCTTTGTTGCCGATGAGATTGTCGTTACAAGAATTGATGATTGAGACGAGCCCGCTAACGAAGGTGGCTGGGGAATCTGTTGCAGCGCCTGCTGCGGCAATCGCGATTCCTCCTATTAACTGAACAGCGAATTTTTCTCCTGTTGAATATGTGCCCTTAGCCTTGATGTAATCCTCTTCAAATGAAGTCTGAGTGTTCTTTGAACCAAGGAATTCTTCATGCACTTTGCTAGATGTTGTGTTTCCACATGCAACTAGAGCGAGCATGCTTGATAAACATAATGCAAGTTTTCCGAACTTTTTCATATCTTGTCCTCCTGGCCGCTTTTTCTTGCGGCACGATTATATTAGTCCCTAGCAACATTAAGAACATCACCAGAAAACTAACTATTTTGGGTAGTTTTATTAAATTTGATAGCAACATTTAGTCTATATATTAGAGATTTCATTGCATTTATTGCTATTTATCCTAATATTTAAGAGAACAAAAGTTCTTTTATATATGAAAAAGATTAATGAATTAAGATTAATGAAGACATATACCTATATTGAGGATCTATATCTTCGTACGGGCGCGTATCCGACATATAGAGAGATACAGCAGGCGATGAACTATTCAACTCTCTCGTTGCTATCATCAGATATCAGGAGATTAAAGAAAAAAGGGCTCTTGGTGGAGGATGAACATAGGCACGTAAGACTAAGAAAAGAGAAAGAGAAACATTCCTATAGGTATGATTATCCACTTCTTATCATGAGCGATGCATCAATCAATTACAGTAGATTGGATGATGACGAGAAGGCCTTATATGATGCTCAGGACGCATATCTTAAGGGCGATTATGAATTAGCGATATCATTATCCAAATCACTTCTATCCTCCAGCATCGATCAAAGCATATTATTCGGCGCTAGATTCACCCTCTCATGGGCTTCGATTTATACGGGAGAGGCAGTATACTGGAAGGATTTCTTCAAAAGCATGATATCTTATGAGCCAAAGACAACATCAGAGAAACTCGAGAAGGAATTGTTGGCCCACTTCTTAACATCGTTACTCAAAGTAAAGGGAAACTGCCCTCAATGGCTAGAAGAAGGAAGATTCTATAACCTCAGGAATGAGGCTTATCCGTTCGCTGGATTGCTATTTATCGCAAATGGTATCAATAGCAATATAGAGAATTCACCTACTCTATATGAACCACTATGCTCTTTTGCCTCGATTTCCAATAACGATGCTGTACAGGTGTATGAGGATCTATATCTTGCAATAGCCTACCGTTATAGAGAACACGATGATTATCTATCCGCTCATCTAAATAACGCTATTAAGACTTGTTTAAAGCGTGGATGGTTAACTCCTCTAGTTGAGGTTTATAAGACTCTTGGAGGGGTCATTAGGCCGATATTAGAAAAAGAAAACGGAAGCATCCTATCTAGAATCGATGAACTAGCTCCCGTTTTAGCTGGCGGTTATAACAAGATCCACTTGGCAATGGTTGGTGATAATCCATTAAGGGATCTGACATTCCGCGAGGTTGAAGTGATTAACTTCGTTCACGCAGGATTAAGCAATAAAGAGATCGCGGATAAATTATTCTTATCCACTGAAACCGTCAAATATTATCTCAGTTCCATCTACGCCAAATTAGGAATATCAGGGCGTAAGGAACTAAGAGAGAAAGTAAATAAGTTTATGTAATTATTTATTGAAATCTCTAACGACCTGAAGCGCGACTTCAATCATGTTGTTGAGGGATTCCTGTCTTTCCATTTGGGATAAGATCTTTGTGAAGCAGAATGAATCTGATACCGAGCAGATTGCAAGAGCCTTTTTGTTTGCCTCTGCAGCAGCCCAATAAAGTCCATATGCCTCCATTTCAACACCCTTAACTCCCATTGCGGCCCACTTCTTCCAGATATTTGGGTCGCCATTATAGAAGACATTAGATGAAAGCATATTGCCAACGTGATATCTATATCCTCTTGCCTTAGCAGCCTCAACCGATGAGACTAATGCATCGTAATCGGCGATTGCTGAATATGTGGCGTTCTGGAAATTGTAGCTGTTGAGGATAGCTGTATCGCAGCATGCTCCCTGGCCGATGATGATATCCTTAAGGTCGATGCCTTCTTGATATGCTCCGCATGTTCCGACGCGGATGATTAGTTCAACCCCATATTCGTTATATAGTTCATGAGCGTAGATGCCAATTGATGGGATACCCATGCCAGATGGGAATACCGAAACTGGTGTTCCATCTTCTAATTCGCCTGTATATGCGGTCATGCCGCGGACATCGTTAACGAGTCTGTAGTTCTTAAAGAATGTCTTGGCAATCCATTCTGCGCGTCTTGGATCTCCAGGCATTAAAACCACTTTAGCGAAATCGCCAGGTTTTGCGTTGATATGTATAGACATTTTTGTGTCCTCCGTCTTTGCTTAAATTATAACTCCATTAAAGATTGGAGATAATCTTCTTTGTAAGGGTTGATAGATTGCCGTCTCCTCCTAAGTCTGGAGTTAATCCATCCTTGGTGAGCAATGTGCGATCTATTGCACTTCTTATTCTATCAGCACTTGGCTTTTCTCCAAGATGGTCAAGCATCAAGCATGCTGATCTTAATAAAGCGATTGAATCAGCGATTCCCTTGCCCGCGATATCTGGAGCAGAGCCGTGCACTGCTTCGAATATAGAAACGCCTTCTCCGATGTTTGCGGCTGGAGCAAGTCCCAAGCCACCGGTTAATCCAGCGATTAAGTCAGAGAGTATATCTCCGTAGAGGTTAGGAGCGACGATTACGTCGAACTGCTCTGGGTTCATGACAAGCTGCATGCACATATTGTCGACGATCTTGTCATTAGAGATGATGCTTGGATAATCATTCTTGATCTCGTTGAAAAGCTTTAAGAATAATCCATCTGAGTTCTTGAGGATGTTTGCCTTATGAACGCAGGTGACTTTCTTTCTTCCGTTCTTTAAAGCGTATTCGAATGCATAACGGATGATTCTAGTTGATTTCTCAACGGTGATTCTCTTGATTGCTTCCCATCCGTTTTCAATCTCATGCTCTTCCCCGATATATAGATCCTCGAGGTTTTCTCTAACCGTAACGATGTCTACGTCCGTGTATCTTGAATATCCAGGGTAAGATTTTGCTGGTCTTACGTTAGCGAACAAATTGAAGATTGTTCTTAGCTGAACGTTGATTGATTTAAAACCTTTTCCAATTGGGGTTGTGATCGGTCCCTTAAGGGCAACCTTGTATTTCTTGATTGCCTCGATTGTCTCCTCGCTTAAGAGGGTTCCGTTTTTCTCTAAAGAAGTCATGCCAACGTCGTATGAGTGATAAGAGATATCCACTCCCGCGCTCTTGATGACCTCAACAACTGAGTCAGCGATTTCCGGTCCGATGCCGTCGCCTTTAAGTAAAACTACGTCGTATGCCATTATTTGTCTCCCCCAACGTACATGAATGCTGGTCTTATGATTTTATTGCAATACAGGACTGTCTCAACGATATGAGCAATCCAGCCCGATACACGAGCGCATGCAAAGATAGGTGTGTATAAATCCTCTGGAATGCCAAGCATTTCATAGGCCAAGCCCGAATAGAAGTCAACGTTTGCAGCGTATGGCTTACCGAATTTCTCCATGAGCTTATTAGATGCAATTCCCTCGAATCTAGAATAGAAATTGAATTTATCTGTTTGATGTTCTTCTTTAGCTAGGTTTACGCATTTTTCCTTCAAGAGGATGCATCTAGGGTCGCTTAACGTGTAAACGGCGTGGCCGATTCCATAAACCAGGCCCGAATTGTCATAGAAATCCTTTTTTAAGATTCTATCGATGATCATAGCGATTTGCTCATCGCTAGCATGGACTCCGATCTCCTCGATTGCCATATCCATCATTCCCTTGACCATACGGTTAGCTCCGCCGTGTCTTGGACCTTTTAGCGAGCAAAGGCTTGCGGTGATATCAGAATAGATGTCGGTGGATGTTGATGAGACAACGATTCCGGTAAATGCGGAATTGTTACCACCACCGTGATCTGCATGGGTGATGAATGCGGTGTCTAGAGAATCCGCTTCGGTATATGAGAATGGTTTTCCACCTCTTGCCATATAGAGCATTGATTCCGCTAGAGATAGCGATTTATCAACTGGGCAGATATGGAAGGTTTTCTTGTCTAGATAATATTTCTTAGCCTGGTATGAATAGGCGATGATTGCAGGCATCTTTGCGATGATTGAGATACCCTTCTTAATGAGCTCGATTGGTTCCTGGCTATCAGGCTCATCATCGAATGAATAAAGGGAAAGAATCGATTTCTGGATGGAATTCATAATGTCTTTTGAAGCGTTCTTCATGATGACTGATTCGATGAATCCATCTGGAAGCTCGTAGTTATCCGTTAATAGAGTTCTAAATTCTTTAAATTCTTCCTCGCTTGGGCGATGTCCGAAAAGAAGGAGGAAGATGGTCTTCTCGTATCCGAACTGGTCCTTGTCCTCGCTAGCGAGGTCATAAAGGTCCACTCCTCTATAGAGAAGGTGTCCGTGTGCCGGGACTTTGTTTCCGTTGACCAGGTCGTAGCCTTTAACGTCTGCGCCTTTGGTTAATCCAACGAGGACTCCGGTGCCATTTGGGTTTCTTAGTCCGCGTTTGACGTCATGTTTCTCATAGAGACTGCCATCGATATAGCCGTCTTTTAGAAGCATTTCGTACTCTTTTTCAATTAGAGTCATAGGCAATCTCCTTTCTATTTGTCTAAAACGTTGAGGAGCCCGCCTTTAGAAAGGAGGTTCTTCTCTTCCTGACTAAAAGACAATGGGGCAACAACGCTATTTCCTGTTGTTTTGTTTAAGATATTTGCAGATGTGTAATCTTCATTGATATCCACGATTACCTCATCTAGGGTTGATGCCTCTAGAGCTGCCTCAATTGGGACGATGCCGAAATTGATGAGGTTCTTCTTGTGGATGCGGGCGAATGATTTAGCGATAACCGCTTTGATGCCAAGATATCTTGGGGCGATTGCGGCGTGTTCTCTGCTGGATCCCTGGCCGTAGTTGTCGTTTGCAACGATTACTCCACCGCCGTTTTCGACTCATCTATTCCTGCATTCCTTATCAACCTGCTAGAAGCAGAGTTCGGAAATCTTTTCGATGTTTGATCGGTATGGGAGGACTTT
>JAKSVD010000051.1 GCA_024408305.1 Bacilli bacterium
TTCCTGAGAGTTATATTGAAAAGTTCATGAATTATCTTTTGGACGCTTGTTCATCCAAAGTGGAACACAACGTGGCGACGGGGTCATGGACCGTTAAACATTATTCTAGATATTGGAGTCCAAAACTCTATAACACATATGGGACTAACAAGATTTCCGCGACTCGCATCATCGAAGATACGTTAAATGGGCGCGAAATAGCGGTACGCCAGGGGATAAGACTTACAAACGGAAAGAAGTCCTACGTATTAAATCAGGATGAGACGAATCTAGCGGTTGAGAAACAGAGAATTATCTTAGAGGAGTTCCAAAATTGGATTAAAAGTAATCCTGATGTCGAAAGTGAATTAAGTGAAATCTACTACGAGAAGTTTGGCTGCATCAAAAGACGCGCATTTGACGGTTCTTTCTTGACATTGCCAGGCCTATCTCAGGATGTTGAATTATTCGATTATCAAAAGGATGCAGCCGCTCGTATGATTCTCGCTCCTAATACCCTTTTGGCACATGATGTAGGAAGCGGTAAAACCTATGAAATGATCGCAGCCGGCATGGAACTTAAGCGTATGGGTTTATCTACAAAGAACCTCTATGCAGTGCCTAACGGAATCGTCAACCAGTGGAGATCGACTTTCAAAAAGATGTACCCTGATTCTAAACTCCTTGTTATTAAACCAAGCTCATTTTCCCCTGATAAAAGACAAGGAGTAATGAAACAAATCAGAGAATCAGATTATGATGCAATCATCATGGCCCATTCCTGCTTTGATATGATGACTGTTTCAACAGACTTTGAATATCAAGAAATTATGAGAAGACGAGATGAACTCGTGCTTTCTATTTCTAACGGCGGAGCGACTACAAACCAAACTATTCCCAACAAGATCAAAGAGTTGGATAAGAAACTCGCTAAACTTGCAAAGCCTGCACCAGGATTCGTATTTACTCAGGAAAACAATGAAGAGAAGCCTATCTCGTTCGAAGAATTGGGCATCACTCGTTTATTCATCGATGAGGCACATGTCTATAAGAATGTACCGTTCGAAACTAAGATGTCATTCGTTTCTGGTTTAAATCCAAGCGGTTCTGAGAAATGTAAGCGCATGGTTCTTAAAGTCAGAAGCGTCCAAAGAAACAATAACGGCGGAGGCGTGGTTATGGCGACTGGAACGCCGATCACAAACTCAATCTCAGATTGTTTCATATTCCAAAGTTATCTCCAGAAGGGCGAACTCGATTTACTTGGCATCTCTGATTTTGATTCTTGGGCAATGATGTTCGCTGAAGTTAAGCATGAGGTTGAAGTCAGCGTTGACACAAACTCATTCAAAATCGGAACTAGATTTGGCAAATTCCACAATCTTCCTGAACTTGCCTCTCTTTTGAGCAACATCGCAGATTTCCATCACATGGACAATTCAGAGGATTTGCCGACGTTCAACGGCTATACGGACGTGGTCATAAAGAAGACTCCAGAGTTCCAATCGTTCCTAGATGACGTTTCAAAGCGTGCTGACGCAATTAAGAAACGCAATGCGACTAGAGAAAAAGACAACATGTTAAAGATTACAACAGATGGCAGAAAAGCCGCTTTAGACCTGCGTTTGGTTGGAAGATATCAGCCCCTTATGTACTCTAAGTCATTCGAGTGCGCCGTCAAAGTTGCCGATTTATATTTCAAGACGTTAGAAACGAGATCGACTCAGTTGATTTTCTCGGACATATCAACTCCATCAAACGGATTCAACGTATACGATGAGATTAAACAGCTGTTGGAGTCATTCAACATCCCTAGTGAAGAAATAGCCTTCATCCATGATTATGAATCTGAGATCAAACGCAATCTCTTATTTGACGGAGTCAATAATGGAGCAGTGCGTATTGTACTTGGAAGCACATCTAAATTGGGCATGGGTGTCAACGTTCAAGAGAGGCTTGTTGCAATCCATCATTTATCTATTCCTTGGAGGCCGAGTGATATGGTTCAACGTGAAGGCAGAATTATTCGCCCCGGAAACACTTCCAAAGAAGTGCATATCTATAGATATATCACCGAGAACTCTTTCGATGCGTATTCCTGGCAATTGCTTGAGACTAAGCAGAACTTTATCTCCAAACTCCTTTCGTGCAACATGACCGACAGAGACGCTGATGACGTCGATGATTCTGTTCTTGACTATGCAACGGTTAAAGCTTTAGCCATTGCAAATCCTCTTATGAGAGAAAGAGTAGAGGCCTACAACCAACTCCAAAGATATAAGAACCTTAATGTTAAGGCAATCGAAGAGAGAAACAATCTCAAACTCAAACTCGTCTCCAACGAACAAAGACTTCCGGTCATTATGGAACGACTACAAGCGGCCAAAACTGACTTGGACTTCCTCAACAAGAACCCTGATGTGATGACCAACGAGGAAAAGAAGGGCTGCAGAGATGCTCTCTTCCAGGCTCTGCAGAAGAATCTTGACGAAAACATAGAGGCGGAGATTGGCGTCTATAGAGGCTTTGGCATATGGTCGCCTCAATCTCATAGCGACAAATCAACCTATATGTATCTCAAGCGTGATGGCAGATACCCTATTGAGGCTTCAACATCACCTATCGGCATGATCACTCGCATCGACAATTTCCTGGACAGATTCGAGAGAACCGAACTCTCCCTAGAAAAGGAACTGGATAGGACTCTCTTTGAAATCGACACTTCTAAAAAGGAATTAAGAAACAAAGTCGGTTTTGCCGATCAAATCGACATTTGGAGAAAACGTCTTGCCGAATTAGACAAACAAATTGGATTGGAGAACGTATAGTAATGAACGAAACACTTAAACTCAACAACATTCCATCATTGTCCATCAATGAGATAGTCGACAGTCTCTCTGGAGTTTACTCCACTCTCATTAATGGTAAGAAACCATTATCATCATTCCCATCAGTGTTCTTATGGTCAGCACCTGGCCAAGGAAAGTCCCAGTCGGTTAGACAGATTGCTGATAAACTTGGCCAAACAACCAAAAAGAAAGTAGTGGTAACCGACGTAAGACTGCTTTTATTCAACCCAATCGACCTTAGGGGCATTCCGGTGGCAAATGATGATAAAACACTGGCCGTTTGGCTCAAACCAAAGATCTTTCAGATGGATTCATCAGAAGATGTGATAAATATACTCTTCTTAGATGAGCTTTCTGCAGCTCCATCGTCGGTTCAAGCGGCGGCATACCAGATTACGCTTGATAGAACAGTCGGGGAGCACAAACTTCCCGATAATTGTATCGTTATGGCTGCTGGTAATCGTGTAACTGATAAATCGGTTGCGATAAAGATGCCTAAAGCGCTTGCCAACCGTATGATGCATTTCGAAGTCGCCAGCGATTTTGATTCATGGAAGACGTGGGCGATAAGAAATGACGTCAACCCTAAAGTGGTTGGATATCTTTCTTTCTCACACAAACCGTTGAATAAATTTGAGACAAACACAGATGCCGTTGCATTTGCAACTCCACGTTCGTGGGAAATGGTTTCAAATGTCTTAAACAACGTATCTGATGACGTAGATAAGGTGTTTAACCTCGTCGCAGGCCTTATTGGAAATGGAGCGGCGACCGAATTCAGGTCCTGGTGCAGTGTCTACTCATCTCTTCCTGATATTCCGTCCATCTTCAAGGGAAAAGAAACATCAATGCCTCCAAAAGATATCTCCACACTTTATGCCTTATGTTCAGGCATGACCGATTATTTCAGACGCAACAAAAAGAAGAAAGATGAGGTCGCTAATTCCATCAGGTATGCGCTTAATATGCCTAAAGACTTTTCAACTATGTTGATGTTTGAATACTTTACGGTGGAACCGGACATCAAAACATTCTTAACAATCCCAGAATTCACTAGATGGTTAGCCTTAACTGGCCAGAAAATAAATGGACTTAAGTAAAGACAGAATTAAACAACTCACAAACAAACTCAAAAACGCCCGAACAAGACTTTTAGTTTACAACGGGTTCTTTGGCATGTTGTTGATGGGTATGAAGTTCAAGTTAGATGATGGTTGTGAAACAATCTATACGACAGTAACGCACATAGGAATAAACCCTGATTTCCTTGGCGGATGTCTTGACAGTGAACTGGATTTCGCTCTTATGCATGAACTAATGCATCTCGTTCTTAAACACCCTTTTAGAGGCTCAAGCGATGATAAGAACTACAACCTAGCGTGTGATATTGTTGTTAATTCCAATCTTTTAGAGGCATCCAATGGAGATGCCGAATCGATCACACTTTTCGGAGAAGAACAGCCCCATCTAGCATCGGACGGTGTCGAAGGGAATGAATATTCTGTCGAAGAAGTATACGACATGTTCGATTTATCAACGGGTTCATGCAGTGATTCGGACCAAAGTGATGACGACTCCGACAGGCCGACTGGAGATAATTCCAATAATAGAGGATATGATTCTGAGGGTGAATCGGAAGGAAATTGTGGAGATTCGTCGAGAGGCACGTTTGATGACCACTCAAGGTGGAATGCGGAGAAGAATCGAGCAATGCAGGAAGCAATGCTTAATCAAAAGATTATGGATGCGTATGAAGCTTCTAAAAATCGCGTTGCAGGAAGCGTTCCTCTTTATGTCGAAAGGGTAGTGGATGAACTTACAAATCCAACGATTGATTGGCGTGAAGTCCTCAACAATTTCGTTCAGAATGAGATAACTGATTACTCGTTTGTGCCACCTGATTATCGTATGCAAGAATCTCATTTCATCATGCCTGGTTTTAATGATCCGGACGAAAGGATAGATAAACTCCTCTTTATGATTGATACATCTGGTTCGATGACTACCGAAGAAATCACAGATTGTTACAGCGAAATCAAAGGCGCTATCGATCAGATGGATGGCAAGCTTACGGGATATATCGGATTCTTTGACGCAGATGTAAAAGATGTCACTCCGTTCGATGAAACGACTGACATTTCTAACATTAAGCCTCAAGGGGGCGGTGGCACGAACTTTGATGTCATTTTCGACTATGTTAGGGACGAAATGGAAGATGACTTACCGATCAGTATCATTGTTTTAACGGACGGATACGCGGATTTTCCAAAAGAGAAAGAGGCTATGGGGATTCCTGTGTTGTGGGTAATTAATAACAAGGAAGTTATCCCTCCCTGGGGTAAGCATGTATTTCTTGCCGGCAAAAAGAAATAAGCCCAATGAATGTTTGCCGCGTTCACCCTATTTTGTCATTGAGACATTGGGGGAAAAGTTCATGGGTAAACATTGCAGACGATGGGAAAGCCATAAAGAAACACAAAGAAGACTCAAAAGATGCTGTCACATCACTTGTTCCACGCTAGGTGTATCAGTATTTGGGTTCGAGCCTCTGGACCCTGAGTGGCAGTTACACCCTTGTTGCTATTCTAAAAATTCTCATATCAAAATAATTAAAGCCGACAACGGCAAATGGTATTGGAAAAGAAAGACATCCAGTCACAGAGGTGTATCTAAAGAGGAAACATTGAGAAGGAGAATCAAAAGAAGGGCCCTGAACAATCTTATTCAACGGGATGACGATCTCTCTTCTAGGAAAAACGGAACCTATTATTATTTATCCATCTGCAAATATAGCTGATATTGGCTAATACCTAAAATGCCTATATCTATCATCCAAATGGCAATATTTTAGTAATTGATTAAACAGCATTTCATCAGATACGGTCGATAGTATTTTGTATATTGCAATATAAAGTTATTATTGCGGATATGTTAAAACAACCTATAATGTAGATGGGTAAGAAAAACACCCCACTTAGGCAATAGTACAGACTTTGAAGACGCGGAATTAATGTCGGAAGTCCTAAGATCTTGATGCATAACGGATTAACTTGCTAAAGATCGCTCTAGATGCGCTACTTGGATTCTTTCCCGCTTGTTATGAGGCCCGCTTTCGAGTGAGGCCTTTTCCTTATTTTACAAGTGTCTTTTTGCGTATATGCGATATAATAAGTCCGCAATTAGAGGATAACCATGATAAGCGGCGGGAAAAAGTTTTCTTATAGATACAGCATCTACGCATTTTCTCTGAAGAAATTAATCCACTTTGGGGTCATCAGAGACAATGGTCTTTTCGTTAAAGATGCGGATGTTTGCCGTTGCTTTCAAAATCCTTATGAACAATTCGAGTCAAAGCCTGATTCGATCATGTTTTATCAAGCTCGCCTTGCCATGGAGAGATACGACGGTGATCCTATTTACGCCAATGAAAGTTGTGACTCCTTGGATTTCGTTCATGATTTTATCACCATAGATTTCACTGACGCCTTTGAGCAATACGAATCTGTAAAAGCGATTCAATACATTATGATGAAAGTTCCTGGCGCTGAGAAACAGTGCCGTTTTGAGTATTTCCTCAAATCTAACAGCATGTCTAAAGATAGCAAAGTACTCTATATTAATGCGGATACTTGCAAAAATGGTTCAGGCCACGATAGATACTTAATGAATACGCTGAACAAGAGATTAAAATTCGATCTTCTTAGGCAAGAAGAAAGATTCACTTTATCAAAATGGTTTGCGTATTCAGGTTTAGCGTTGTCTGATGTTGAATTTGTCGATGAGTTGCTCATAAACGAAGAGAACTCAATTGTCATAAAAGATTTCAAAAAAGTCCACATGACTAAATGCATTACTGCCGTTTCTTTGCAGAGCCTTAATGCTGATGTCAGGAAGAGTCATGAACTGATGGGTAGAGGTGACTACAACGAAAAAAACGCTTTCTTAAAATTGAAATGCTTTGCCAAATCAAAGGACGCCAAGCAACTGGCCAATGCTGGAAGCGAAAGAAAAGGTGCGAATGATGTATTAGATGCTCTCAACCTCATCGCTTCGTTCGTTGAGGAGGCCGATTTGAATAAAAGACAATCAATCACTGAGGATAACTGGATAAAATGGGGGAAACTTCCTTGTATAGAAAAGATAAACATTGAAGCTAAGTACCAGCTATCTGATCCGGTTATTTCCTGGTTCGAGATTGAATCAGACCCAAATTATCCATTCCCGCATGAGATCAACGCCTTCGATGGTGAAGGCTTAATATCTGAAAGAATGGCCGATAAGATAAATGAAAAGTTAAAAAAAGCGGGAATCGAAAAAGAAGACCATTATTCGTTCCAGGTGAGGTTACCCTTTATTAAGGGTAATTTGCACGCATGCGATTTCCATCGGTATTTTAAGGACCACAAACTGACAACGATTAAAGGCATTCGCATTTTCGAATCCAATCAATTTGAGGAATACCCAATCGACAAAATCGATTTCATATTTACCGAATCGCAGGTGAAGATGGCAGCTTTAGCCAAGAATCTCGACAGAGAAAAAAAGGGTTGCGACAATCTTTGGAAAAAATATGTCGGCTTACTTAAAGAGTATGACCATAAGTTCGCAATAACTTCGTTTGAGCCTATTCAAGATGAACCCGCTCGCCTAAACATTGAGTTCTTTGCTACGCTTCCTCTCACAACCGATGATTACGATCGCATTATCCAAGAGTCCAAAGACATACTTGATGAATCGCTTGAAGACAGGAAACTCCTTGGTAATTTAAGAGGAAACGAGAAAGATATCTGTGAAGCGAATGAACAATTCTTCAAGTCTACTTCAAGATATAAAGAGATTCATGCCGATGAGTATTCGTCTTTTGTCAAAGACTCTCTTCAATTAAAGCTTCCAGTCAAGAAATCTAGACGAATGTTCTTATCTTCTGACTTGATGATGCTTCTAAACCACGCTTCCAATCTTAAAGATCATTCCAGGCCCCCTAAACCAGACGACTCCTTACATAGAATCAAGGATGGTGAACTTGCCGTTTATCAATGCTACATACCAGGATGGCACGATACAGAAGACCCTGTATTCTGTCCTGGCAAGAGGGTTATGATTCTCAGGAATCCTCATTATGCAAGAAACGAGATTTCGATTCTTAAATCCGCTCCTGAAGACGACTTAAGAAAACGTTATTTCAGCAAACTCAAAGGAGTTATCTGGTTAAACCCATATTCTCTTCACGCCGAGCGTCTTGGCGGTGCTGACTATGATGGTGATGAGGTAGTGGTCGTCGGAGACGATTTATTGGTTAATAGCGTCTTCGAGAAAATCAAAAAGAAAAAGAACGACACTTCAATGTACCCAACCGTGCTCATCCCTAGTTTGAAGGATGAGAACCCGCATGTATACAACCATCAAAATATCATCGATTGTTTCAGACGAACATTCAGTTCCGAAGTAGGTCGCATTTCAAATGAGGCTCTCAGGGTTGCTGAATATGCATACAACAGACCTTTACCCGATAACTTAAGTGATCTTGAAAAAATCTCTGCCCAGACAACTAGATCAAACTTTGTCGCTTTTTACACCATATTAGGCGGCATTTCAATCGACGCCGCTAAAAAAGGCTATAAGCCTGTGTTCGTTCCGGCATCATCGTTTACTCACGATAGTAAAGCCCTAATTAAACAAGAGTACACTTCAAGCAGATACATCGAGTTCAAAGACGCAATCAAATCGATGAAGTATTTTAAAACTGATAGCAACAAGTTCAAGACAGTCGATGGAGGCGAGAAGAAGAGTCCTTTAGATATAAAATATGAGAACCTTATCAAATCAAAGGCAGATGATACATTCTGGGCAAAATATCTCATTAATCGCATTAAAGACTGGGATTATGTAAAACCCGAAACAAAAGGCGAAGCGGTCAGACAAGACAAAGACAACTATCACAACTCACTGGTTGCCTTAAAAGCTTTAGCGGTTCGTTCGATTGTCTTCTCGTTCCTTTCTTTTGTAAAAGAATTCGACGAGAAGAGACAACTTCAACAGGGAACTATCGTATCCGTAATGGCTGATACCGATACAACATCATCTGATTACAGCTCAAGAACGGGAGAGATGATAGACGCGATAATGGACTGCGATATTTCAGGAGCGGATTTACTCGAAAAATACTGCGAATCACCAACCCCTTTCCATTACCTTGCTAACGACAACGAGAAAGACGGTTTCATGGTTTATACATTAGGCCTAGAGAAAGCTAAATTCTCTACAGCTTGGGATCACTTCAAGGATTTCAGCAATGGCGGATATAAAAATTTATATTTGGCCATCAAATACAAAGAAATCGCAGAGAGGATGAACCCTATGAACGTATACCCTATCTTCCCTGACAGCGTTGACGATATTAAGGAAGGGTGGGAATGGATTCATAAAAAAGGAATCATAGATTCGCAACAGTTTGAAAGTCATGTTTCTGCTATTGCATCGGAAATAAATGATGAAGCAAAGGTTTTCATTAACCGTTACATCGATCCTGGCCGTTGGTATGGCCCTGCTAAAGCGTTTAGAAAACACGTAGATAAAGGTCTTAAAAAATGGATTAGCGAAAACTCGACTGGCATAACATTAGAACAGGTGCAGTATGTTGTGGGTGTTAAAAACAATGACGCCGTGATGGAACGATTCCAAGACGCGTTTATCAAATATCTTAAGAAGGAAAAAGAGCAAAATGACTAGAACAATAGGGTCAAGAGAAGAGATTA
>JAKSVD010000052.1 GCA_024408305.1 Bacilli bacterium
GATAATTCTTAATTGCCATTTTCTTTCTCCTATAGTGGATGCTTTATAAGTAATTTCTACTTAACGGTGTTTCCTTACTCTTTGAAGAGGTCAATTGCAGCACCCTCAGCGAGAGTGATGATTGCCTTCTTATATCCGCCGACATAGCCTTTGTAACGGCCACCGCGTGATTTTTCCTTAGCGTTGACTGTGATGATCTTAACATCTTCAACAGCAACCTGGTAAAGACGCTGGAATGCGTCCTTGATCTCAATCTTGTTAGCAAGAGGAGCAACCTTAACGGTGATCTTGTTCTGTGCATCTAATAATGCATAGCTCTTTTCTGTCAAGACTGGTTCGAGGATGACTTCGTAGTCGTGAGCGACTGGTGAAGCGATTGTCTTTGTCTCAACCTTCTCGGCTTTGACTGCTTTCTTTGCTGCCATTATTTAAGTCCTCCTTCGATGTATTCGACATCCTGCTTGCAAACGACTAAGCAATTTGCATTTAAGACGTCATAAACGCTGACATTGTCTCTATCTAAGAGAGTGACATTATCAATGTTTGCTGCGCTGTAGATGAACTTTTCTTCTTCAGCTGTGCAGACAACTGTGATCTTGCCTTCTGCCTTGATATTAGCGAGAGCTGCAACGGCGTTCTTTGTTGAGATGGCCTCAACGTCAAGTGAATCGACAACGATTAACTTCTTTGCTGCGACCTTCTGTGATAAGACGGTCTTCATCGCGAGTGCGTGAGCCTTCTTATTCTGATATACAGTGTAGTTCTGGTTTCCGTCTGGTCCGAATACCTTACCACCGCCGACCCAGATTGGGGAGCGTGAGGATCCAGCACGAGCACGGCCAGTGCCTTTCTGTCTCCATGGCTTCTTGCCACCGCCACTGACTTCGTGGCGCTTCTTTGTTTTTGCAGTTGCCTGACGAGCGTTTGCTAACTGAGCGACGACTGCGTCATGAACTGGCTGTTCGTTAGCGTCGGTGATTCCGAACACTTCTGCAGAGACCTTAACGTCTCCGACCTTTTCTCCGGCGAGATTAACGACTGGAAGAGTGATTTTCTTTTCTGCCATTGTTGTTATTCTCCTTTCTTGTAGTCAACGAGTTCCTTAACGACTGGCTTTGTTGTCTGAGCAAGAATTGCGCTTCTAACCATAACGATTGACTTCTTTGCGCCTGGGATACCGCCCTTAACGAGGATGTAGCCCTTTTCTGCATTTGATTCGATGACTGTGATGTTCTGGAGAGTTGCCTGTCTTGGGCCCCAGTGGCCTGACATTGTCTTTCCAGGGATGACACGGTTATTGCAACGTCCGTTGTTAGCTAATGAACCGATGCCTCTGTGATAACCGGAACCGTGGCCCTTTGGACCGATCTTGTTTCCGTATCTCTTGATTGTGCCGCTGTAGCCGTGGCCCTTTGTGGTGCCGATAACGTCAACAACTTCACCAGCAGCGAAGATTCCGCAGTCGATTGTTTCACCGACGTTCTTGGAATAGATTTCGTCGCCCTTGAGCTCATAGATGTACTTCTTTGGGCTCACACCAGCCTTCTTGAAGATGCCGAGTTCGCACTTGTTAGCTCTCTTCTCAGCCTTGTCTTCATATCCGACCTGGATTGATTCATATCCGTCTTTCTCAACTGTCTTCTTTGCGATGACGGTGTTTGGCAGGACCTCGATGACAGTGACTGGATACATTGTTCCGTCTGCTGCAAAGACTTCAGTCATGCCCATTTTTCTTCCGATGATGGCTTTCATGAATTGGTCCTCCTATTACTTTGCTGTGACATCAATGTCGACTCCTGCAGGAAGATCGAGTCTTCTGATCTGGTCAACTGTTTCCTTCTTTGGATTAACGATGTCAATTAATCTCTTGTGTGTACGGATTTCGAACTGCTCACGAGCATCCTTGTACTTGAAGGTAGCTCTGAGGATTGTGTACACCTGCTTTTCGGTTGGGAGTGGGACTGGTCCGACAACTCCTGCACCTGTGGTTTTTGCGACCGCGATGATCTTCTCAACTGCTAAGTCGAGGATCTTGTGGTCGTAAGCCTGCAATCTGATGCGTAAGCTTGTATCTTTCGCCATGAATTTTCCTCCTTTGTTTCTTCTGGCTTGTTAACTCTTGCTCCATGCGAGTTCCCTGACTAAGCCTATAGTCGACAACGGCTCTAGGTGTGTCAGCAACATCGCTCTTCATCGCATTCGCTAACGTGTGAAAATATACACGTATGCAATTGGACCGTCAACACTTTTTAATAAAAAAAGGGCCACTTTTTTCTAAATGGCCAAATTTCCGGTGTTTTTGATCGTAAAATTTCAAATATTCTTTTGTGCACGGTGCACATTTTTTATAGTGGGGTATCGGTTTTTTCTTTATCTTCAAGCCGTTTTAAATATCCACCATATGATATCTGGCAACCGCAGTATTGCTGGTTGTAAAGGTCATATTTCAAGCGCAATTCTTTGGCTTTTGCAAGACCATCCATCTTCTTGAAATCACTATAAAAATACCTTGTTTTCTTGTGCGATTCCTCGAGTTTCTTGCCAATTGAATTCATGATTTGGGAGTCTTTTTGGCGAGAGATTGTCATGACCGTGCAAAAGTAATCAAAGTCATGTTCTTCTGCGTAGTCATATGCTTCTGACATACGTTTTTCATAGCATAGACGGCAGCGGACTCCTCCTTCTCGCAAGTCCTGATATGGCATTAGATCTTTCATGTACTTTTCGTTCTCATATGGTGTGACGATTAACTTAACGTCCCAACCATAATCAGTACGATAACATTCAAGGAGCTTTTTAAGCTCTTCTAATCTACGTTCGTATTCTTCTGTTGGATATATGTTTGAATTATTGAAGTAGATTGTCACATCAAAATGAGGGCACAAAAAAGTTAAAGGAAAACATGAGCAAGGCCCACAACATGCATGCATTAAAAGCTTAGGCTTTAAAATCGGATCAAGCTTCGAGATTTCTTCTAAAGATACCTTGTAATAATTTATTTTACGAGGGAGTTTTTTAATCCTCTTGTTGGTTGGCGTAATCGTATTTTCCATAAATGAACATCGAGTCTCCAAAGCTAAAGAAACGATACTTGTTATTAACTGCTTCCTCGTAACAATGGAGAGTCCATTTTCTACCCATGAAGGCAGACACAAGCATGACCAAAGTACTCTTTGGAAGATGGAAATTTGTTATTAGGCAGTCCACTGCTTTATATTCGTATCCTGGTTGGATGAAGATGCACGTTGCAGCGGAATCAGCCTCAAATCTACCAAATTTTTGGTAGACTGATTCAAGAGTTCTGACAGATGTCGTCCCGATTGCGATGATTCTTCTTCCTTCGCTCTTGGCTTTATTTAACGTATCTGCAGTCTCTTGGCTCATCTCGTAAGTTTCAGAATGCATGACGTGGTCTTTTGTGTCCGTTACTTTTACTGGTCTAAAAGTGCCTAAACCAATATTGAGGGTAACATCCACCACTTCTATGCCCATTGATTTGATTTTATCGAATAATTCGTTTGTGAAATGGAAACCGGCAGTTGGAGCGGCACTGGAGCCTGGAACTTTTGCATAGACCGTCTGATAGTCATCGTTATTTGAACATTGTTGTCTGATATATGGAGGCAAAGGCATCTTTCCTAGCTTGTCTAAAACTTCAAGGAAGATTCCTTCATAGTGGAACTGCATGTGCCTGATGCCTTCATCAAGAACTTTGGTGCAAGTGCACTGGAGTTCTCCATTTCCGAATGTGCATTTTGAACCGACTTTAACGCTTTTTGCGTTGCCAACTAGGCATTCCCATTCGTCATTTTCTAATTGTTTTAATAGCAAAACCTCAACTTTTCCTTTGGTTTCAATTTTTGTTCCAATGAGTCTTGCAGGTATTACTTTTGTGTTATTTCTAACGAGGACATCCCCTGGTTTTAGGTAGTCCACTATATCGAAAAAATGTTTATGCTCTATGGTTTTATTCTCTCTATCTACGACTAAAAGTTTGCACTGATCCCTAACTTCGCTAGGTGATTGTGCAATTTGCTCGTCTGGTAAATAGAAATCGAATAATGAAATATCCATTAGAACCCTCTTTCGTCGCCATATTTAGCTAACACTTCGTCTTTGTATTCTTTGAATCTATCTTCCTTGATAGCTTCGCGAGCTCCTTCAACGATTTTGATGAGGAAGCGGATATTGTGAATTGAATTCAATCTCTTTCCAAACTCTTCGTTGCACACGAAAAGGTGATGAAGATACGCTTTTGTGTAATTTTTGCAGGTATAACAATCACATTCCGAATCAAGAGGCGTGAAATCTCTAGCGTATTCAGCACGTTTAATATTAACCCTGCCGGATGATGTCATAAGAGCACCGTGTCTAGCAAGTCTTGTTGGAAGAACACAGTCGCACATGTCGATACCTCTTTCATATCCGCCAAGAATATAATCAAGGGAACCAACACCCATGAGATATCTAGGTTTGTCCTCAGGCAAGTATTTAATGGCGTAATCAATCATCCTAAAACAAACATCTTTTGGCTCTCCAATTGATGTTCCGCCAATTGAATAACCAGGAAAATCCATTTTTGCTAATTCTTCTGCACAATGTTTTCTTAAATCTGGGAACTCACCGCCTTGAACGATGCCAAATAAAGCCTGGTCTTCTCTTGTATGAGCTGCTAAGCCTCTTTTTGCCCATCTAAGGGTTCTTTCTGTAGATTTTTTTACGTATTCATATGATGCAGGATATGGGATGCATTCATCAAATGACATGATGATATCCGCACCGATATCCTCTTCGATTTTTATGACTTTTTCAGGTGTAAAGAATTCTTTGTCACCATTGTAATCATTGCGGAATTCAACGCCTTCTTCAGTGATTTTGCGCTGAGATTGCAAGGAAAATACCTGGAAACCACCAGAATCAGTTAGCATAGGTCCTTCGTATTTCATGAACTCATGCACACCTCCTGCTTCCTTGACGATGTCCTCTCCAGGTCTAAGGTGAAGGTGATATGTATTTGCTAAGACAACTCCAGCTCCCATCGCTTTGATTTCTTCTGGGGATAGAGTCTTGACTGTAGCTAATGTACCAACAGGCATAAACATAGGAACTTCAACGTCTCCATGTGGAGTGTGAAGGATTCCATATCTAGCTTTTGTCGTTTTGTCGACGTGTTTGATTTCTAAATAAAACTTTGATTTGTCCATACAATGGAAATCATACTCTACTTGAATGGTAATTACCACCTAGCAGCGAGATGTCTTTCCGGCGCAAGGACTTCCATAAAGCCTTTGTTCTTGGATAAAAGAATCCAAAGGATATAGCCAACAATCATTACAGCGAATTCGCCGATTGCAACATATCCGGCTGTAACAAAGAATTCAGTGACATTTTCAAAGCCGAAAGCAAAATATAATTCCGCTCCAACAACGAATGCATTGACAATAGTTGGCCATAGAGTTGCAACAGCCAATTTTGGTGATGCATATGCGCATAAAAGGGCAGCGAGCAAGGTTGCTCCTGTGCCGAATAACATATCATATAAACCTAATGGAGATGGGATGTTTGCGAGGAATGTTCCAACAGTAACTCCAATTATAAAGTCCGGTCTCCAGAAGCAAAGAAGAACGAGGACTTCAGAGACACGGAACTGAATGTCCATGTAGGCAAAGTTTCCTAAAGCAATCGTTAAAACAAAATAGATCGCCGCTACAATTGCATTCTCGACGATCTTTTTAGTGATGTTATTGGTCATAAATTGACCTCCTTGTTTTTTATACGTGGTTCAGAGGAAGAACACGTTTTTTTAAATTTGCGGGGTGAATTATAGCATAATCCTAGCAATTCGCATCAGTTTTCTTCAAAATTTCAGCAAGTCCGCCTTGTGCAGTTTCTTTGTATTTGTCAGAAAGTGAATCGCCCGTGATCTTCATTGCGGAAACGACATCATCAAAGGAAACCTGATTCTTTCTTAATGGAGAAATATATTTTGCGTATAAGAATGCATCATAAGATCTCAATGCACCCATGCCGTTTCTTTCAATACAAGGGATAACAACATATCCATCTACCGGGTCACAGCTAAGTCCTAAGAAGTGCTCCATCGCACACTCGGCCGCGTATTCTAATTGATATATAGATTCAGGATCAACGATGAAGGAGAGGGCGGCAGCAGCCATTGAACTTGCAGTTCCGATTTCAGCCTGGCAGCCTCCAACAGAGCCTGCGATTGACGCATTTTGTTTGACGCAATTTCCTATCATTCCAGCAACAAATAATGAATCTCTTAATGTCTCCATCGAAATGCCCATATGCTTATATCCGAAATACAAAATACCAGGCAAAACTCCAGAAGAACCACAGGTTGGGGATGTAACAACATCAATGCCAGAAGCCGAATTCTCAGCAACCGCATAAGCGTATGAAGTGATAAGCATCTCCCTTTTCGCCTCGAATTCTGGAATAGACAATGCGTTATCTCTGATAGATTTAGCACATCTTTCATATTTCAGTTTTGGATTATCATTTGTAGGCACTCTTCCTTCCACAGAGACTCCATATTCAACAGAAGCGAACATTGCCTTGAGAATGTCCATGAGTTTGTCGTCGATATCATCACTCTCGAAACGATGGCAGAACTCTTTAAATGAACTAATATCATTTTCATTCATGTATTTCTTAATCGAATCAAAGTCTTTGAAAGGATAGACTTCATATTCATTTACGTCTGGATCTGTTGGAGATTTAATCTCTCCTCCACCAAGTGAATAGTAAATATGTTTTATGTCACCATACTCGAAAACCATCTTTAAAGGGTGTTCGGTTGGATCTAATGGTCTAAAAACAAATTCGGTTTCGAACGGAAGTAAAGCTTTCCTGATGGCATTATCAGTTTTATGTCCCGAGCCAGTAAAAGCCAAAGAACCATATAATGTAACGGTGACTTTGCCGTTTCCAGTTAAGAAACGTTTGAATGCTTTTGCTGCGCAAGATGGAGCGATTGTGTGGGAGGAGGATGGTCCTGGCCCTACCCTAAAGAGATTAGTAATAGATTTCATCGCTATAATTAAACACTAATTAAGAGTCTAAAGCACGAGGAATGCATTTAAATTAATAAAGATTTATATATAGCAATTTCGTTTTTCAGTTTTTTCTATATTTTGTTATAGAAAACAATTATTATTTTAGACGTATGAAAACGATGATTCTTTTATCAGCAATACCAGGAAGCGGAAAAAGCACTTGGGCTAGAAAATTTGCTAAAGAACACCATAATACACATATCATCTCATCAGATGAAATCCGTAAGGAGATTTTCGGAAAAGTTAACGCTTTTAATGATGAGAAACTTATATGGAAAACATATTTGGATCGCATTAATTCCTACACCGCATCAGATGAGGATGTTTATGTAATTGCAGACGCAACAAACCTGCAGAATCAATATAGGAAATTCTATTATGAGAAGACTCCTAACTTTGATAAGCACATCCTTGTCTTATTCGATGTCCCATATGAAGTTTGCTGCATTCAAAACAAAATGAGATCTAAAGATAGAGTCGTTCCGCAGCACGCTATGGAAAGACTTCGCAAAGAAATGGAGCAGCCATCGGAAGAAATTCTTAATCTATTCGATGAAGTAATCCACGTTACAGATATAGCAAAAGGAATTAAACATTAATCGCCCACTAATTGTGGGTTTTCTTTTTATAGAATAGCGCTTTCATTTGGAAAGCTAACTTAAACAAGTTTAGTAATCCTTGAAATGGGTTATAATAAAGTACTGTAAGGGCAAAGCCCAAAAGGAAATAGTTATGTACGAAAGATTAAAACTTCTCCCACTTACAGCTAACAAGGAGATGGCTAATGAAATTGCTGACGCTTTAAACGTCGACGTTATGCCTGCCACCGTCACAAAATTTGCTGATGGAGAATTATGTTTTGAAGGTGGCGAGAGCTGCCGTGGAAACAACATCTACATCATTCAGTCAACATGCACACCAGTTTCAGATCGTTTAATGGAAGTTTTACTTGCCATCGACGCTTGCAAACGTGCATCTGCTAGAACAATTACATGTGTCATCCCATATTTCGGATACTCAAGACAAGATAGAAAAGCAAAGCCAAGACAGCCAATCTCAGCTAGATTAGTTGCAGACCTTCTTACTGTCGCAGGAGCAGATCGTGTTGTCTGCACAGACTTACATGCATCTCAGATTCAGGGATTCTTCGATATCCCAGTTGATGACGTCTCCGCAATGCCTATCTTCTATAGATATTTCAAAAAGGCTAATCTCGAGAACATCTGCTGCGTCTCACCAGACCATGGAGGTGTTGTCCGTACATCTAAATTAGCAGAAAGATTAAATGCACCAATCGCAATCATCGACAAGAGACGTCCTCGTCCTAACCAGGCTGAATTCGTCGGCATCGTTGGTGATGTTAAAGATAAGACTTGTATCATCTATGATGACATTGTTGATACAGCTGGCACACTCTGCCTTGCTGCAAATAAATTAAAAGAATTAGGCGCTAAAAAGGTCTATGCAGCAATCACACACGGAATTCTCTCAAGAGATGCTGTTGAAAAGATCAACAACTCCGCATTAGAGAAACTCATCATCACTGACTCAATCCCACTACCTGAAGATAAGAAGTCAGATAAGATTGAGGTTATCCATCTTGCTCCACTTCTCCAGGAAATCATCGCCGCTCTCGAAGACGGCAGATCATTATCTGAAGCAAGAGCAAAATTCGATAACAAGATGTTCCGCGGAAAATAATCTATGCCCAAAAATCAAGGTCTCTCAGAGGCCTTTTTTTATTTAGAAATAATCCATAATGCTAAGCTTTTAAAATAGTAAATAACTGGGAAATCAATATATAAACGGCATGATAGAGGCGAAAGAATGAATTATATTATGATTTACGTACATTTATAACAGAGCGCCCTAGAACGCCTAGAAAACACAAAAAGAAAACTGCCCTAATGGACAGTTTCGATTAATTGATGTTGTTTATTTCTTCTTGTCGCCAAAGACGAATGCAGCACAGCCAGCGCCCATGATAGCAACGCCAACGGCAATAATCATGATGATGAAGCCGAGTGCCCATGTTGATGGAAGAACGCCTGTGAAGCCGCTTGTTGAACCAGCAACTAGATGTACAGCGTCATCTTTCCAGATTGCTGCAAGAACGCCAAGAGCAACGAAGATGCCACCTGAGATGAGGCCAGCGCAACCGATTAAAGCGGTATCGATCTTTGAACCACCCTTCTTTGTATTTAAGAGAACAACTGTTGATGCAGCGCAGATAACAATACCCATAGCAGCAAGTAATGCAAGCTGGAGAAGTACATCAGGCTTTGAACCTTTGTTCAATGTGTAGTTGCAGAATACCATAGAGAGAATTGTTTCAAGAGCAAGAGCGCATCCTGTAACAGAACCTGCAAGACAGAGATTTGAGATTAATGGCTTTGAGTCTTTTCCGTCGAATAACTTGACCATTGGAATGTTTGTAGCAATTAATGCCATGAT